>SKHL01000294.1 GCA_007116995.1 Limnochordia bacterium | reverse complement strand
TGCCCTAAAGCATTCACCTAGAGTCAAGACGGTCAAGGTGATGTTAGGTGGGCAATGCTTTGCTCGCAATCCCCTTCTCTGGCATGCGACAGATGCAGACGGCTGGGGTAGTGATGCTAGGACTGCGGTAAAATTAGCAGCAGAGTGGTGGGATAATGCTTGAGAAAAAATTCTTCGAAACTCACTGTGACATTCTGCAACGGTATCTAGACCAAATATCTAGTGTAAGTATTGTTTATTTAGATCAGGATTTCATTATTCGCGATTGTAATCAAGTATTTATGAAGCTAATTGGCAGAGTAGGACACTGTAATGGTGTCGCTTTCAGGGATCTCTTGCTACCAGAGAGTTTTGAGGCACTGTTAACGTTGCCCGGTAACGGCAATCAGGCAACCCGACTTATATTGGACTCCCGATTAGGTGTGCCATATGCCTTGACATGTTTCCTTTTTAGAACACAAACAGAGTACCTGCTTTTTGGCGAGAAGGCCATTTCCAGTGATGATACCATTATTGAGAAAATTACTAATATGAACAATGAACTTTCGAATATGACCCGTGATCTTAATAAAAAAAATGTGGCGTTGGAAAAAGCCAATACTACGATTACTAATGTATCGCGGGTAGACTCATTAACCAGTATTGCTAATCGAGGTTATTTTTTAGAGATGTATAAGATAGCATATGCCATGGCAAAAAGGCATCACCACCCTTTATCGCTGGTGATGGTGGACTTGGACTATTTTAAGCAGGTTAATGATACGTATGGTCACCAGATAGGAGATCAAGTGCTAGAACGTTTTGCTAAGCTACTACAAGACCAATGTCGTTCGGAAGATTTACCTGCCCGTCTAGGGGGCGATGAGTTCATCGTCTTGTTGACTCAGACAAATACCAGTGAGGCTCTAAGTTTTGCAGAAAGAATACGAACATCAATAAAACAGATACACCTTCCCAATCAACAACACCAGTTAACAGCTAGTTTTGGAGTCGCATCCTTAGTGTATAATGAGCCGATGTATGACTTACTTAAGCGAGTAGATGAAGCACTGTATAGTGCTAAACGTGCGGGCCGAAATCGCATAAAGCAATGAATAAACCCATCTCTGGTCGATCCTTTTATGTCCATTAGGAGAGTGAGGTGGTATTGAATGGACCAAATCAGTAGATTGGTTCAACATACTCCTGATCGAAAATCTGTAAGCAGGCCGATATCTATATTACCCAGATTACTGCTGAGGCAGGTATGATAGATCCTGGTGTATACACGATTGCGATAGCTTCTGCGAATATAACTACCACTGTTTCTGTGAGAGTAGATGGAGTTGAAATTGCTACAAACGTCGCTGTTGTAATAACTGGAAATAATGGATAGTATCAAGTTTAGCGGTAGGACAGGTAGCGGCTTTTGTTCTCAAGAGCGTCACTAGGTCTACAGCTTTCGCACAGCACTAGATAGTACGTTGCCTTACGAAGTTATTTATTGTATCGATATAGATATCAGAAAGGTCGTGAACGAATGAAAATGACAATTTATGTTAGGTTAGCTGTAGGACTGATACTATTACTAATCATAACCAGCAATAGCTATGCTTCTTCATTTCAGGTAGCAGGTCATGTATTACTAGGAACTACCAGTGGAGATCAGGACAGTAGTGGGTTTGGCGTGTTGGCTCAGGCTTCAGGTCAAGTGTATCCTCGTGTATATCTAAGCGCAGATATTTTTGCTGCAACAGCTAGGTCGATTGCCGACAAGACTCTTGCACCGTTTGAGAGTTTAACACAGCAATTCACACATATTGGTGGAAGGTACGCAGTCCTTCAGGATTTACATCTTACAGCCTATTTAGGTGCCGGATATGCAATTTATGGGTATCAATATCGTGATGGTGTGGCAGGTAGCGATGGGTATGATCTACGTGGTCAAGGTCCCTATGGTCAGGTTTTTGTTCAGTCCCACTCCAATGGTAAGATTAATTTTGAAGGTGAAGCCAATGTATCCTGGTTGGCAAAGTTCCAAGACAACGCAGGAAAAAGCGAAGGCACATTATCGAGTGTGCGTGGGAAAGTTGGCTATACAATGATGAGTGGTTTGTCTTTAGAGGCTACGCTTTTAAGCAACAGAGCTGTATATGGAAATGGAACGATTACGAGCACGTGGTACGGTCTGGGTGTTTCCTATCGGTTCTAGAGTGTATGGCTACGTGGAGACGCCTTTTTACTTAACAGCGACTAATGACGATTAATATTATGCCTAGATGGAATACGTATTGGAGAAGGAGGATAGCGTGATGATACAAGTAATGAGAAATCAAGGGGTCTTACCTAAACATTAACGACTGAAAGGCGAGAGCGAAAAAGCATTTCAACAGTTAAGGAACATTGTTAAACAGATGTTAGAGCGCCAAGGGATGAAGTTTCAAGAGATATTTGGCGAGAATGTTACTTTGGAAATTGATGATCAAACTGTCAAAGAAGCCCAGGCCCTTATTGACGAAGATGGCCCATTTAGTCCAGAAGCTGTCAGTGATCGCATTGTAGACGCAGCGAAAGCTTTCTCTGGTGGTGATAAGAATAAGTTGGGTCTGATGCGAGGAGCCATTGAAGCAGGGTTCAAAGCATCAGCTGGTATGTTTGGTGGAAAATTACTCGAGATTTCTTATAAGACCTATGATCTAATCGTTGAGAAATTAGATGCCTGGGAGAATGAGGATTAGATTGTATCCCGTAGGGTCTCTACAGGGCAACCTGCCTTATTCGGTAAGCTAATTAACAATAGCAGTCGAATTATATCAAACTATCATCTGGCCCGCTTAGATCGTTTTTCAGCGTTAAAACTACATAGAACATTTCACATAGAATTGCATCTACCAGCGGATCTATTCTAAATTGTTTGGTTGATCGTTAGTTGTATTGCTCATTTGCTACGATGTCTTGCGTAGCGAAAGTGCATTTTGGTGTCGCTTTTTCGAAAAAAGAAAAATCATTACACATGTTTATTAGAGCTTTTTTCTTAAAATGTGGGAAGGAGGTGTTGATAATGGTGCAACACAGAAAGTTTTTCCTAAATTCTTCACAAAAAGAGGAGTTTTTATTCT
>SKHL01000308.1 GCA_007116995.1 Limnochordia bacterium | reverse complement strand
GAGTAGAGAGTTTATGCTTCCTATCGGATCTTATCTCCTAATAGTTCTGATACAGTGACGATAGCATATTCCTTGGACTGCAATTCCTTGATAATGTGAGGCAGGGCTTCTGCAGTAGGTTTTGTAGGATGCATCAGAACTAGCGCCCCATTTCCAACACGGCTAAGTATTCGGTCGATAATCACTGTAGCAGCCGGTCGTTGCCAATCAATGGTGTCCACTGTCCACAATATCGTTTTATACCCTAGCTCTCCGGCAATTGCTACAGTTTGCTTATTTATATCTCCTGCTGGGGGTGCAAATATCCGTGGTTTCTGCCCTGTGATGGCTTGAATACGTTCCTCTCCATCTAGGATGAGTTTGCGTACCTCATCGGCTCCCATCTTACTGGCCATTCCATGCCAACCGCCATGATTGCCAACTTCATGACCAGCATCAGCTATCCTCTTGGCCATCTCTGGTGAATTTGATACCCAACGACCAGTGGGAAACCAAGTAGTCGTTACATCGTATTCTCTAAAGGTCTCTAGCATACTCGGGATAAATTGATCACCCCAATCTACATTAACCATTAAACTCACTTTGCGATCCATACTTGGCCCCCGATAATATGGGGTGAAGTGGGCTTGGGTTATTGATGGTAATACCTCCACAATCACAAACTCAACTTTTTCTCCAGTAGATGCCTTTCTTACCAGCTCAACTGTGGACTTTACATCAATAACTCGCCCGACTTGCTCTGGATTCACCTGTTCACTCTGCCAGTCGTAGCTAGCATTGCGAGCCTCAGTGACATGCTCTTCCGCAATACTTGAAATCGCATCGTATAACTCTTCATGTAACAGTCCAGCCACCGTATGCCCTGCTAAGCTTACTCCCTGTTTGACTCCCTGAAATCTGCGTTGGATTCTGTCATAAGCCGTACCAAAGGAAACACCTGCTAAAACTACACCAATTATTAACAAAGTAACCAAAATCATAGGTTTAGTAATCACGATGGAAATCCAAGTCCCATTCTTCATTACACAGCTCCCCCTTTACGCAGCCGTTGTGTACCATCATGGTCTACGAAATAATTATCACGATGAATTAGCTGAGAAATAGGGGCGATTTCATACCCTTGACTAATTAACTCTGGAATAAGACGGCGTAGGGCATCAGGTGTAGCCTTAGCTGCATTGTGGAATAGCACAATTTCTCCTGGTCCGATTTTACTTATCACTCGTTGATAGACTTCATTGCTTGTGGTATTTTTCCAGTCTAGGGAATCAATAGACCATTGAATCGTATAATATCCAACGGATTCAGCCGCTTTGATCACAGTGTTATTGTACTCCCCAAAAGGCGGTCGAAACAAAAATGAATTTTGTCTCGTTAAATCATAGATCATTGCATGATTTTTCTCTAATTCCCGCACCACTCCATCAAATGACAGAGAATTCATATGGGGGTGAGAGTAGCTGTGATTGCCTATTTCATGACCTTCTTCTGCAATCTTAATTACATACTGGGGATGTTTATCAACCCAATAACCAGCGAGAAAAAATGTGGTTTTTATATTATACTCCTGTAAAATGGCGAGAATTTCATCCGTTAAATCCGTGCCCCAGGTTGCGTCAAAAGAAATCGCCACTCGTTTCGTGCTCGTCTCCACCTGATAGATGGGAATTAACCTGTTCGTCGTTACAGTGCTTATGCGATTTACTATTGGCATTACTCGCTCAGAAACAGCACTAACAAGTACTAATACCACAATCAAGAGTCCCACAACCATATGAGTTATCTTTGGTTTGAATATGAATACACGCATCTCATCTCCTCCTCGTGTATTCATATTCAAAAAAAGAAAGGCAAATAACAAGTATTTGCCCTAAATCGCAAAGTTATGATTACCAATCACCTTGATGACCGGTTTGGTCTGCCAATATTCCCGGAAACGAGTGGTGCGTGGATTGTAAAAAAACAAGGCGCCGCCTGTGGGATCCTCTCCAGCTAGAGCCCGACTAGCCGCTTCTAGAGCACTAGCTACAGGAGTATGGGGCAGATTATCTCGTTCAATAGGCGTAAACTGTCCGGGTTGGTAGATAACATCCCTAATAGTATCAGGAAACAACGGGCTAGTCACACGATTAACCACTACAGCACCTACGGCTATTTGTCCCTCTATAGACTCTCCCCGAGCCTCTGAATGAATTATCCGGGCCAGCAACAGCTGCTCCTCCGAGGTGTGTCGTATCGTCGATTGCTGGAGGGGGATCCGTAGCTTTGTGCCCACCCATAATTTGGTGGGATCTTCAACATTATTAAAATTCGCTAAGTACTGCCAATCTAACCCATGCTGGTGCGCAATTACGTATAACGTGTCACCAGGCCGGACTACGTGAACTTGCTGCTCAATCACTCGTCCGGGAAACGATACTGCTAGTAATAATATTAATGCTCCGATAATAAAAGCCATCTTTCAACCTCCTGGTGTAAGTGTTCTAGTCGTCCCTTATGTAGTTGACATGAAGGAAGAGAACCCAAAAAATATTGACCGTATTCCTTCTCTACCAAACGACGATCACAGATTAACAAAAGACCTCGATCCGTTGTGGTGCGAATCAGTCGACCACACCCTTGCCGGAACTTAATCACAGCCTGGGGCAAGAAGTAATGATAAAAGGGATTTCCACCCTCAGCCTGAATGCGTTCAGCTCGGGCCGCCACAATCGGATCGCTAGGAACTCGAAACGGTAATTTCGTCATTATAACTGAAGACAAGGCATCTCCAGCCACATCTACACCTTCCCAGAAACTGTCGGTTCCAAATAAAACAGATTTTGGCTTTGTCCTAAATTGCTCAATCATCTTTGGACGAGACAGTTCACCTTGGACGATTAAATTATACTCATTCCCTACCCCATCCTTCCGTAACGATTGAACTACCTTATCTAACATGGCGTAGGATGTAAACAGAACAAAGGTCTTTCCCGCCGTTAACGGAAGTAATTCTTTTAAACTACTAGCTAAGTAGGGAATGAAGTCGCGCTGATCAGGCGTAGGAGAGTCCATCGGCACGCCAAGGTAGACCTGGTTTTGATACTGAAACGGAGATGGAAAAACCAGCGTTGTTAACTGCCAGTTTTCCGATTGGACTAACCCTATACACCCTCGGTAGTAATCAAAAGTGTCGTCCACTGTTAGGGTAGCACTAGTAAAGACCACGCTTGACAGAGGAAATAGCATGTTTTCACGCAAGGACGGTCCTACATCGATCGGAGCGGCTTGCAGCATGGCTCCCCTTTGCTTGGGAAGCAGGCCCAGCCAATACACGTATCCTTTATCAGATACATCCATCAAAAACTCTAAGTCGGCGCGAGTATTCTCAACTCGCTCAATAAAGGGTCTAAAACCGGAAGCTGGTCCTATCTTATCGTCTAATGTATCTTCTGCCTCTTCCAACAACCCCAAACAAGCTCGTAACTGGCGTTCCCATTCTATCCAAGTCCTATGTAACTGATCATATGTAGCTAAAACTTGGTCATCTACTATACCCTGTCTATGTGGAATTCGAAGAAAGGCTTCTTTCGATCCAGTTCCCACTAAATAATTCTCTAAGGCCAGAAAGAAGCTGGTGGTCGTTTCTTCGATTTTACGAATCTGGGGAATAAGCTGCCAATCTATTAAGGCGATAAGATCATTACCAGGTTGATTATTTGATAAGCCATTAAGGCGTTGACGAAGCGTTGGCAAAACCCCGCGATTATCTGTTGCTCTAGCTCGATAAAATAACGACAGTAGCCTCCTAATACGGATCTGCGATAGTCTTATACCAAAATACTCAGTAGCCACCTCCTGAATATGATGTCCTTCATCCACTATAACATGCTTATATACTGGAAGCACTGCTGTTTCTTCCCATCCCTTTTCTTGGCGAACATTTATATCAGCCAAGAGTAGATGATGATTCACAATCACTAATTCTGCTTGTTCTGCTTGACGTCGACTAATGAATACCGGACAGTCTTGAAAGAATGAGCAACGACCTCGTAGACACAGATCAGACTCCGCTTGTATCTCATCCCATATCACACCATCTATAACAGGAATGTCACTACGACTTTTAATCTTACCTGCTTCCAGCTTTTCGATTATTTTCTCAAACCGAGGTTTACCTTGTTCTAAGGGGTTTTCAATCATCTCTTGAATCCGAAGCCAACACGGATAGTTAGCCCACCCCTTCACTACAGCAGCTTTAAACTCGACTCCTAGCTTTTTAAGAACAGGTATATCCTTATCAAGCAGTTGCTCCTGTAAGTTGATAGTATTTGTCGATATAACGACCTTTTCTTTACGTTGCTTAGCATGACAAATCGCTGGATACAGATAGGCTAAAGATTTCCCTGTTCCTGTTCCAGCCTCGACTAATGCTATGTGCCCTCTACTTAATACATCATAGATACCATTAGACATATCTTGTTGGCCCGCACGATGCTCATAGCCAGATAGAGTAGATAAAGGTCCCGTAGGCCCGAAAAAGTCCTGGGAGTATTGCAATGTAATCTACTCCTTTCATGTGGCATTAACATGGTAATATATTCTACACTGATTAACTATTACCTGCCCTTTTAGACAGTTACACTTTTTTTCTGCCCCAACTATCCATCATCTGTAGGAAACTATTACCTTCGATAGCCTGGGATAGGGAGAAGCGTTCGGCATAGACATGAATCGCTACAAGAAAGAGTAGAACCAGTAATCGGAAAGAAAGTGGTATGGTCAAAACAGCTAACCCATAGGCCGCTCCTAGTACATTTGCACCAACATCTCCCATCATAACCTTCGACTGCAAGTCCCAAGGAATATAAGCTAACACACTAGCAACAAGCAAAGCCATTGGTAGAGGTGGTAGTGTGAGTGTAAAAAGTGGTAGTGCGAGAAACAAAAAAGCCTTACTGCTACGTCCAGGTCGAACGTCAAGTAAGTTAAATAAATTGGCAAATAACGATATCACTAATGTATTGACAATAATGGTGACCCCCTGATCCGCAGTAAACAATGCGACTAAAAGGGCGATTCCAGCACCAAACAGAGCTTTGAGGGCACCTGTCGTCAGCTGTCCCCCAAGTAGAGCTCGAAAATGACCACAAAAACCCCGTGCTTCTCTACTCCCTAGTGTATCATCGATAAACCCAAGCATGCCAAACCCCATTAGAGATAGCAACCAGATTAGTCCTACCACAACTGTAATCTGAGTCAGGAGAACCAATAGGATAATCAGGGGAACTACGACTAAAACGAAAATCATTCCTAGGCCTACCGGAATTTCTTCATTAGCATGATTTGGGCGAACTAACCGTTCCCGTACCATATCAGATACTTGGGGCATTAACAAATAAGTAGCCAAAAAACTAACCCCAGCAAATAGCAGACTTATCAAGGATATCTCCTCCAAATACGCCACATAGTTTTTAGAACGATCCAAAGTTGCCTCCCGCGATGCTTAAATCCAGCGATATCTCGTCCAGTTGCACGGTGGGTCATAGGTAAATCGACCTCAACGACCCGAAAGCCAGCCCGTACTGCATCTATGGTTAGCCCCACTTCGACTCCGAAATCTTGAGCAACGCCTCCACAGGATCTAAGGATTTGAGCAGATACAGCCCGTTGACCAGATAAAGGACTAGAAGCCTTATATCCAGATAGACAGCGAATGCCTAGTCGCGCAACACCTTTGGCCAATCCAAATCCCGTTTTACCCTCTTTCTCATCTACTTGATCGCCAACGAAATTGGCAATACTCATATCGGCTTTGTCTTCAATCAGGGGCAGAAGTAGTTCACCCCCTAGAATAGCACTGTGTTCTAAGTCTGCATCCAATAAAAGATAGATATCGGCAGGAACCTGTTGCCAACCTGTATTTAATGCTCCCCCTTTACCTTTATTCTTTTCAAGCCTAATAAGGTGAGCGTTATTTTTTCTAGCCACATCAGCCGTATTATCCCTGGATCCATCATCAATGACAACAATTTGATCGAGCTGAGGTATTTTTGCGATGGCTTGAATCGTAGCTGCAATGCGATGTTCTTCGTTAAAGGCAGGTACTAGTGCAACAATTCTCATATGGTATCAATCTCTATGTCTAATACTGGCAATACGCTCATAGCACCTTCTCTCCAACCATAGATGCCTGTAAGCGACTGTGCTAACCCTTGAATGAGGGCTAGTTCTCCGAAGGGTGAATCAGCATAATCTATAACTAACGCAGAACTACCAAACCTCTCCAAGGAAATTGATGCATGAAAAGATTGGATTACACTGACCTGAAAATCCTGTTCACTAAGATATTCAATTCCCGACACCACTTGTTCATCCAGCTGATTATCTATCCAGACTATAGCTAAAGGACGTGTATCGGGTGCGTGTGTTAGTTCCGCTATTTCCTTCTTCCAATTGGTGTCAGAATAGAAATCCAATGAACTGGCTACTATGGCACCCGCATCTAGCATCAGACTAGTTAGACGAGTCCAGTCCATGGAGGTCGACTCACTAATAAAAACCACCGTTCTATCCACCAACCGATCCTCAATGAACACATCACGAATTTTGTCCCAAGCCTTAAGGTAAGTCTCCTCTCGCAACTTGGCCACAGCTAAGTTATCCTGTAGAATTCTAGTGCGCAGTTCAGTTGTGCGAAAACGATTTTCCAGATCACTAATAATGTGTCCTTGCTCCTGTACTAGGCGATCATCCTGAAATAGGGCACTTCCCACTAGCATTCCTAGAACTAACGCGAAGAATACAGCAACCAATGAGGCAATGTGATAGCGAAATCCTATGTGCATGTTATATCCCTCCAACAAATAAACGGATTTGTAGCCATAATAAGCGGACTAGATGACGCCATGGTGAAGCTAATGCTATGAATAACAAGATAGGAACCACAGCAGCGATCATAACAGGAAAGGGAATGACCCCAGAGCGTCCATTGTAAAGCTGACTTACGCCTTTGGCATCCACCAGCACAGACCCCATTTTCATACGCACTAGGAATGTAGATGCCATACCAGCACGCCCCTTTTCCAGAAAGTCAATCAGATTGGAATGGGTTCCGACAGCTACAATTAATTTAGCTCCTTTTTCATAAGCCAGGAGTAGAGCAATGTCCTCACTAGTACCAGGAGCCGGAAATACCTGGTATGCTACCTGGAGAGTATCTAATCTCTCCTTTCCTGGACAACGACCATCATTATAAGCATGAACAAGTATTTCTGCACCTGAGAGCAACGCCTTATCCGAAACACTATCCATATCACCTATGATAATCTGGGGAGTGTGTCCGTATTCTAACAGAGCGTCAGCTCCACCATCTACCGCGATTAAGACTGGGTTCATCTCCTCAATATAGGCCGAAATCGCTTCTAGATCATCTCGGTATCCTAGACCTCTTACCACGACAACTGTATGAAAGTTTGTCAGCTGGGTATGTATTGTCGGCATCTCCATGTCTTCGAGAATCAGTTTTTTTTCCTTCGCTGCATATTCCAGAGTATTGTCTACAAACTTACGAATTTCCCCTCCCAAATTATTCTTTGCCTGTTCCATAGTTTGTATCACCATCTCTAGACTGAGAAGAGTACCTGTCGCTACTAATTCATTATTGCAGAAAATTTTGCCATCTTCAATGCGAAGAAGATCTCCCGTCTTTACCCGATCAAATATTTCTACGCCAACATTGTCAACGAGGATGACATTATTCTCCAGCAACAGTTTTGGTCCTAGGTTTGGATACCTACCAGTAATAGACGAAGCAGCATTTACAATGGCACAGACATGTGCTTCAACTAAGCCACTAGCGCCTAATGCATCCAAATCACCGTGGTCAATAATGGCAATCTCCTTTGGTTTTAGTTCTTTTGCTAGATCCTTCGTTTTCTTCCCCAACCTAGCCTTCCCATAACGTTCCATCTGTAATAGGTCTCCTTCATTCCCCAAGAGTCATGCTGCTCTGGCCTTATTAGTCTAGGTATTAAATAAGAGACGAAGACTATAGTCTTCGTCTCTTATTTAATATGTTTAACTTTCCTCTAATTTAGTCACAAAATTATCTTGATTAACCCTTATGTTTGGAGATTATAGTTAACGATATCAGCCATGTGTGCAATAAAGGATGCATTAGTAGGTTTACCCCTGTCGGCATTCACAGTGTAGGGGAAGAACTGATAGAGGGAATTAATATCACCCCGTTCCCACGCTACTTCAATAGCGTTGCGTATAGACCGTTCAACCTGGGAGGAGGTTGTGTCATACGAAGCTCCTACTATGGGATAGAGACGTTTAGTTATTCCCTTTAACCAACTACTATCCAGAGCCACCAAGGCTATTGCATCAATCAAATAGCGATACCCTTTGAAATGGGGTGGAATGCCTAGTTTATTGAAATATTTTACCAATTGATCATTAATAATCTGTTGATCGTAGGGTTGGTGAAATGCATATTGTCGTTTGTTAATCCCTTCTACTTGGCGAATCCGGCAGGCTAGGACAGAGTAACAGAAGGGTTTCATTAAATAGTAATCCACATTACAACTACATAGTTTACTCACAAAACTGTCTTTTCCAATATCCGAAACTATCAGAATTTTTATCTCGGGAAATTCGGCATATAAAGACTCTACTAAATCACAGCCAAATGGCACAGGCTTCATAAAGTCCATCACCAATACATCGGGGCGATAGTGAAATATCTCACTAAACACCTGCTTTCGATCAAAAAAATAATGAATCAGTTCAATATCAGAAATATCCTTAAAAGCGATAGAAAGATTTCTGCAGAGTGTTTTATCCTCGTCAGCTAATAATGCCTTAATCATCTGGGTTAACCTCCGGGTAGATTATAATCTCTTGGTGGCGAGTCACATGACAACTGATGTTAACAGCCACTGGTAACCCAGCGATATGTGTGGGAAATGTTTCCACATTCACCCCTAGAGCAGTGCTAGTTCCACCAAACCCTTGCGGACCGATACCCAATCGGTTGATGGAAGCCAACAGATCCCGTTCCAATTCAGCAATATGAGCAATTGAGCTATCCTGATTTACTGGACGCAATAGGGCTTCCTTACTTAGTTGTGCTGCTTTCTCCATAGTTCCACCGATTCCCACTCCCACAACCATTGGTGGGCAAGGGTTTCCACCAGCACCTCTCACAGTATCCAGCACAAACTGCTTCACACCATCTACACCTTGAGCAGGCTTAAGCATAGTTAATCTAGACATATTTTCACTGCCAAACCCTTTAGGGGATAAACGAATTCTTACATGATCTCCAGGAACAATTCGTGTATGAATAACAGCAGGTGTATTATCACTGGTATTTTCTCGATTAAACGGATCAGCTACAATACTATGGCGAAAATAATAGTCCTGATAGGCCTCGCGAATCCCCTGGTTTATCGCATCTTCGATATATACTCCACTCAAAAAAATTCCTTGGCCCACCTCCACAAAAACCACTACCATTCCAGTATCTTGGCATAAAGCCATCTGATTATCCTTGCTTAATTTGGCATTGACAATTAACTGATCTAAGATGTCCTTTCCTAATGGAGAAAGCTCAGTGTCTATTGCTCTCTTCAATCCATCTAAAATATCAGGAGTTAGTTCCTGGTTGGCCTGAAGACACAATCTCTTTACAGCTCGCTTAATTTGTTCAGTTGATACTCTCACCATGGAATAACCCCCTTTTCCCTCGACAGTCTAAGCTAAAAAATAAGTTACTAAGATATTTTCGCTACACTAACGAAAAATCCTTCTCCAAGTGTTAATTCTCAGAGAAGGGTAGCGATAGGATGGGTCTGCTAACTTACCAGAGGCCAGATATTTACAGTAGACCCCCATGTTGCCAGACTACCACTGGCATCACCGTCAAATAGATTAAAATCAGAGTCTGGCACACATGGGCACGGGATACAACTAGCGGTTATTTTCATAGTAGTTGCTTCATCTCTAGCTATCCCGGCTTCATAAACCATCCATTCAATAAAACTGCCATAACCCATTGTAGGATTATTAATAAACACATGGGTAACAGCCCCTACAATCCGTTTGTTCTGCACGATAGGACTACCGCTCATGCCTTGTACAATGCCTCCGGTAGTATCTAACAAGCGAGGATCGGTTACTCGTAACACTAACCCCTTATCCCCAGGTCGCTTTTGTGCTATTACTTTCGTAATCTCGATATCGAATTTCTGAATTGTATCGCCATTTATTACTGTGTAGATCTGGGCAGGACCTGCTTCTACCTGATGAGCCAAGGCAATCGATAGAGGCTGATTAAAATAGGGATGATGCAACGGATTGGCTAAATTTCCGTAAATCCCAAAGACGGTATTTTTATCAATCGTACCCAAGATATCTCGTTCATCCTGGAATGTACCAAGTTTTTCACCTGGTAATCCTCGCAATCCTTGTTTAATACTGTCAATACTCGCTTGGACAATGCTCCCTTGTGATATTTCGATACTACGCCCTAGTCCATCAGCAATGGTGTGACCTAACGCTCCATAACGTCCGGAAACTGGGTCATAAAAGGTTAGTGTACCCACGCCTGCTGCAGGATCTTCCAGAAACACGCCTAACAAATACACATTGCGGATGTTACCTGCAAAATCCTCCTGCTGCGATAATACAGGTGTAACCTGACGAGTCAATGTACGTTCATTACGCCGGATTAGTATCTTTAAACTAGGTACAGTGGGAGCAAGTGTGTTAATGATTTGTCCTACCTGCTCTGGCTGGTGTACTTGATAGTCTTCAATCGCCAATATAATATCGCCTGGTAAAATACCTGCCTTTGCAGCAGGAAAATACTCCCGCCCATCTAATCCTCGCACGGGCCCCACACGAGATACCACTAAACCTGTTGGATTAATTAACACGCCGATAGACTGTCCGCCAGGATATATTTTTACCTCTGGGACTACATCCACAACCATGTCTCTCACAGGAATTAATCCGAATAAACGTACTTGAAATTGTTGTTTCCCAATACTATCTGAGATAAAGGAAAACTGGCGTTTTAATCCTGTAACGTCCTCCCCTTTAGCATCAGTCAGGCGAAAGGGTAATTGCACATACATAGAAAACTCAGAACCCGGAAACAGTCGCACTTGAGCTGGGATACCGACCCATGAAGCTAAAACAGGAGAAACCATAAAACATACGAGAAGCACTATCGGCAAAACCACTAACCAGATAAATCTTTTTTTTAACATGACACACCCCTCAAGCAAACGTTGTCTGCTTGTATGATGCCCTGGTGATGTCCGAAATATAAAAGGAACTAGCTGGTAGAGGCGTTTTTAAGAAGCTCCTTGGCATGAGCGACAGTAATTCCCTGATTATCTTGACTGCCTAACATTCGTGTTATTTCTGCAATCCTCTGCTCTTGATTAAGAGAGTCTACCGAGACTACCGTACGGCCCTGGCTAGTAAGCTTCTGGATTT
>SKHL01000115.1 GCA_007116995.1 Limnochordia bacterium | reverse complement strand
ATTTCTCCATCCTCTGTTTATTAGCGAAATTCTATAATAGCGATGATCAGTCCCTCACATCCCGTCAGTTTGTGCCATTAGAGGAATTAGAGCAGACCGTGACGGCTCACGTAAAAGAAGTGGTAGAAGCCCAGGAGCAACGGCCCGATGATGTAAAAGCTTTTTCTGGAGAATCCTACTTGAATCTGCCGGCCGTAGCCAGTGCCTGGCAAGACCTACCAGCCTTTGACGATACGAAGAAGAGCTTACGACGAGCGAGGAATAATCGAATTAGCTTTCTGTTGCATGTATTTGGTTTTTTAGAACAAGAGGGTTTAGTTCAGGTGTTAGAGGATCGCGAGGTACGCCTACTACCCAAAATAGAGCACTTAATAATCAAGTATTACTTTCATAGTGAACGTAAAGATAAGCTGCTAACTTTACTGGCGGATCCGATTATCATCCCAGAGGCTAGTGGAGTAGCTAGCACTGATGGGGAGGAGGATTAATGCCTAGATTACAGCGGGTTCGAGTTGTTAATATCCAATATGACCACGGGAAAAAGCAAATTCCAGATATAACCTTAGATTTACGCTCTTTAAATAGCTTGGTCTTATTAGGCAACGGTGGTGGAAAAACATTGCTGCTCCAGCTGATAATTCAAACAGTGCTACCTAATGAGTCTATTAGTGGACGACGAATTAGTGACTTGCTCAAGTCGCAAAAATTTACGGGGCATGTGGTAGTGGAGTGGCTATTAGACAGTGACGGGCCAGAGAAGGATTATCTTTGTACAGGGTATTGTTTCAGTCATAGTCCCCATCAAGATGGAGAATTACGGTACTTTAATTATCTGTTTGACTATCAAGATACATCAAAGATTCCTCAAACCGTATCCCTTTTTGATGACGATCTAGAAACTGGGGACTCAGACAAGGATGAACAGGATGTACTCACCATCGAAACATTACCTCTTATATTGGAAGATGCTGTAACGGATCAGCGCCAACCCATTAGTTTTCAGAAGTTAAAGGACTACCTACGAGAGACGGATAATGGAAAGATTCAACTGTTCGATCAACGAAACACATACCAGGATCGCCTGCGCTTATACCATATCTTACCAGAAGAATGGAAAAGCATGCGCGATACCAACAGCTCCGAAGGCGGTGTAGAAAAGTTTTTCGAGCGGAGCAAGTCGACCCAAGCCTTAGTGGATAATCTCCTAATTCCCAGTGTAGAGCAGGTTATTTTTCGTAGTGAGCGAAAAAAACAGGAACTGATGCAAGCCTTTGCAGAATACCGCAGCACACTACTACAAATGCCCATTATACAGCAGAATCTAAAGGATTTTGCTGTGATTCGGGATCACGCAGATCTAGTTGTGGATGCAGTCGCTGAGTTAGATATGATAAAACAACAATTCCACCACTATACCCAGTGTCTGTTTCAGCTTGCTAAGACATTTGAGCAACAGGCCAAAACAGCAACCCTTGACAAAGCTGATCTAGAACGGAAACTAGAGCAGCTTCGAACCGAATTAAAGCAACTTCATTGGAAACGTGCTAGTTACCAAGTGTTCACGAAACAGCAAGCATATCTAGGTTTAGCAGAAGAGACGGAGAAGAGACAAGCTGCGTCTAAGCAATATTTCACCCGACTAGAGCAAGCTCAGGAACTCCAAGAAGAATTAGAGGCCCTTGACTATTTTCACCAATGGTCTGTGGCTAAGGATGAGATTTCCGAGTATCAGACAAAGCTTCGCGTCATGGATCAGGCCCAACCCCAGTTGCAGGAAACGTTAGAACTAGCCAAAGCAGAAATGGCCTACACTTGGACAATCCGGGAGCGAGACATAGAGTCAAGAAAAGCCCAGCGATTGACTAAACTAGAAACAATGAACAAGGAACTACAGCGATTGAAACAAGTCCAAGCAGAGCAAAGCCAAGTCCACAGTGAATGGCAACAGGAGTTAGCGAATGTGAACAGTTGGTTGGACCAATATCAGCAGAAACAAGAGGCGATGCAGGGGCGCATACCTGATATTAACTTACTAGACCCGGCTGTGTCCCTTAGCCATTACCAACAGCAGTATGCCGATCAGACTAACAAGGTGGAGCAATGCAGTCAGTTAATCGAACAGCTAGAGTTAGAGCGAAATCAGACCGAGGAGCAAAAAGCAGAACTAGCTGTTGCCATAGCCGGGTATAAAGCAGAGATAAAGACAGTCCAACACCAATTGCAGACTTTTCAGCACCAAGAGGAGGACTTGCGAGGTCTCCTAGCTAGTGAGGGCATTTTTACACATCCCCTGTTGGAGCATGCAGCAGACATCCGCTTAAAGGTTAGAGACAAGGTCCGGCAGGCCCAGGAGCAACGGGCCATTAGTCAGGCTAGATTAATGGAACGACAGGAGAAGTGGGAACTAATTGGTGATCGAGACTACTATGTTCCTCATCATAATTTACTAAGCGTACAACAACATCTGTCCCGCTATAGTATTCCCGTGGTATTAGGTAGTGAATGGCTACAAACATATGGATTGTCAGAAGAAGAGAAGCAGCAGATTGTCAAGGTTTGTCCAATGCTACCCTTTGGCCTTGTGGTTGAGCAAGGTCAGCTTAACACAATAAAGGCTTCTTTGCGTTCACTAGCGGGGGCGGAAGACTTCCCTCTGATTTTAATCATACGGCAGAACTTAATTCGTGATGGGGCAGAAGCAGCAAATAATAGCATGATAGCCATAAACGGGGGGGAGTTCTACGTATTTCAAGGAGACGGACTATCAGTTTATACATCAATAAACCAGTTTCTCTCCTATAAGGAAGGATTCGCGCAACAGTTAGCCACACTTCAGTCCGAGTTATCGCAGCACCAAAGTGATCAAGAGAGTGCTGATCATCTCAAACATCAGGTAGAGAGATTTTACACTCAATATTCTCAATCCACACTAGATGAGTGGGTGAACCAGAATAACCAGTTAGATAGTAACATGAATACAACAATAGCTGCGTTAGAGAAATCTACTGAAAGACTGGCTCAGCTATCTAGAGACTTAACCAGATCTCGACAACGATTAGACGAGTTAAAGCAGAGACAAAGAGAAATAACACAGTATATTTCGGACT
>SKHL01000165.1 GCA_007116995.1 Limnochordia bacterium | reverse complement strand
CGACCATCTTGCCACCTACATTCTCCTATTGGAAATCTACTCTACTCTACTTCTAGGATAGCCATGAAAGCTTCCTGTGGTACCTCCACATTCCCGAGGCTTTTCATTCGCTTCTTGCCTTCTTTTTGTTTTTCTAGTAACTTACGTTTACGAGAAATATCTCCCCCATAGCACTTGGCTAATACATCCTTGCGCAGGGCTCGTACTGTCTCACGAGCGACCACTTTCTGGCCAATAGCCGCTTGAATAGGCACTTCAAATTGTTGTCGCGGAATAACCGCCTTTAGTTTCTCAGCTAAACTGCGTCCTCGAGTGGCCGATTTGTCGCGATGAACAATACAGGACAACGCGTCAACCTGATTCCCATTTAATAGAATATCTAATTTTACCAGATCTGACGCTTGATAGTTAGCAAGTTCATAGTCAAGAGATGCATACCCCTTGGTTTTGGATTTTAGCTTGTCAAAGAAGTCCATCAGAATTTCGCTGAGGGGCATTAGATACTCTACTTTGGTGCGTTCAGTGGTAATGTACTCCATATTGGTAAATATACCTCGCTTATCCTGACATATCTCCATCACTGTACCCACAAAGTGCTCTGGTACCATAATCGTAGCCTGGACATAGGGCTCCTCAATAGACGCAACTTTCTGGACATCCGGAAAGTTGGCTGGATTGTCAATATCGAGCTTGGTACCATCGGTTAGGTGAATGCGGTAAACCACACTCGGTGCTGTGGTTATGAGATCTAAGTCAAACTCCCGCTCTAACCGCTCCTGAATTATCTCCATATGCAATAATCCGAGAAAGCCACAACGATACCCAAAACCTAGGGCAACCGAAGATTCTGCTTCATATGTAAGGGCGGCATCATTTAGCTGTAACTTTTCTAATGCATCGCGTAGATCCATATATTCTTCATTGATGACCGGATATAACCCACAATAGACCATGGGCTTCGCTGGACGATATCCAGCCAATGGTTTTTGGGCTGGTTTGTGGGCATGTGTGATGGTATCACCCACACGAGTGTCCTTCACATCTTTCATACTAGCAATCACACACCCTACCTCACCTGGTCCGAGGGCCTTCACACTCATCATTGCTGGGCGAAACACACCTAATTCTGACACCTCGAAAATACGCTTGGTACTCATCATTTGTATCCGCTCTCCTACCTTAAGTGTCCCTTCCATCACTCGGATATAAGCGACAGCTCCTCGATAGGAATCGTAATGGGAGTCAAAGATTAAGGCCTGTAACGGCCCAGTCGGATCTCCTTTCGGAGCTGGGACTTTGGCAACGATAGCTGCTAGTATCTCGTCAATTCCTGCGCCGGTTTTCGCACTGGCCAAAATGGCTTCACTAGCATCCAACCCTATACTTTCCTCAAGCTCATGTTTCACTCGGTCTGGGTCTGCATTGGGTAAATCGATTTTATTAATCACAGGGATTATTTCCAGATCGTGCTCTAAGGCTAGATAGAGGTTGGCCAAGGTTTGAGCCTCGATTCCCTGGGATGCATCGATCACTAACAGGGCCCCTTCGCACGCGGCCAAGCTACGTGATACCTCATAGGAGAAATCTACATGCCCGGGGGTATCGATTAAGTTGAGTATATATTCCTGCCCATCGGCGGCTTGATGCATGAGCCGTACCGCTTGAAGTTTAATCGTAATACCTCTCTCCCGTTCTAAGTCCATAGAATCGAGAACCTGTTCAGTCATATTCCGCTGGATGATCGTCCCAGTGTGTTCTAATATTCGATCTGCTAAGGTTGACTTACCATGATCGATATGTGCTATGATACAAAAATTCCTTACGTTCTGTTGTTGCATAATCCCAATCCTTCTATCCAAGATTTTATCACACTATTATACCATGTATACCACGAATTTGCCACTACAGGTAAGACAACTCTTTTAATGTATAAGTTAAGACTCTGATCCTTTACCCTTTCTGCGCTTTACTCGTTCTTGAATCATGTTCAGTACAAACCAAGGTTCTTCCATTTTCAGCAAGAGACTCAGTGCCAGATACACAAAGATACCAATGGAAATGCTACCAAAGGTTTGCACTAACCGCCCTAATCCTCGAGTTAAGTCCAGATATGGAACTACCCACTGACTAAAGTAGAAGGCCATTATTCCCATAACCAAAGCAGCCACAGCAGCTCGCCAGAATGAACTGAATAATCTCCGACCGTCAATACCACCAAATTTCTTGCGCAGCATATACAGAAATACCAGCATATTAACTATGGAAGTAAGAGAAAATGCCAAAGCCAGTCCTCCAGCGCCTAAGGTTGTCCACTGTAAGAAGGAAATGCTCAATAGAAAATTCACCACAACGGTAAATAACCCAATCTTAACAGGAGTGATGGTGTCCTGGAGTGAGTAAAACACACGTACCAAAATCTGTATTCCTGATTGAGCAAATAATCCAACTGAGTAAAATAATAAAGGGAAGGCGGTAGCCTGTGTATCAGCGGCAGTAAATTCACCGGATTCAAATAGCAGACGAACGATGGGCTCCCGCAGTGCAGCCATCCCCACCGCGGAAGGCAAGGTTATGAAGAAAACCACACGTAATCCAAATGAGAAGGTACGACGAAATTCACTGATCTCATTCGTTGCCACTAATCGAGCTAAAGTAGGAAAGATCGCCGTTGAAATACCCATGGCAAAGACACCGAGTGGGAAATGAATCAAGCGATTCGCTAACCGCAGCGAAACGATGGAACCCTCTTCCAATAAAGAGGCTAGGTTTTGTGCGATAATCAAATTAATCTGGGCGATAGACAAACCGATTAACGCAGGGATCATCAATCGGGCCATTTTGCGTATACCCGGATGCTTTAAATCAATCACCGGTCGATAGAACCTAGCCTTACGTAGCACCGTTGGAAACTGAAGACTAAAACTCCCAAATGATCCGGCCACAGTTCCTAAAGCCATGCCCATTATCCCAATGATCGGACCAAGCAAATAGGCCCCTAGAATCTGGGACGCATTGTAGAAAATCGGGCCTAAGGCGGGCATAGTAAACTTCTGATAAGAATTTAGGATCCCCATTTCTAGGCCGCTTAGAGCGGTAAAAAAGACAGCGGGAAAGGTAATCCGCATCAGCGTAACCAATAATTGTCTTTGCTCACCAACGAAACCATATCCCACTAAAGGGGCCAAGGAAGGCGTGAAGATCATTCCGAAAACCATAAATATAAATAGTAATATTCCTGTTAAGTTAATGAATGTACTCGCCACATACCAGGCTTCTTCTTCTTTATCCTGTGCTAGATACTGTGTGAATACTGGAATAAACGCCGAACTTAAAGCTCCACCAACCAGTAATTGGTACATGAGATCCGGTAGAGCAAAGGCAGCAAAAAAGACATCAGTGACCCCAGTGCGGCCAAATACTTCAGCTACCGCCCGTTCCCGCACGAATCCCAGAACACGGCTGACTAATATGGCAAACATCACTATCCCAGCAGCTCGGGCCACATTTCGGCTATTATTGGACATAAATTCGCTCCTATTCCATGGACATGACATATCCCGGCAAGGGTCTCATTTCTATCACATGAGACCAAGACAGATACTTCGCTATTATGGATGGTTTTTCCTTTTATGAATTGCGTTGTTTAGCAATCTTTGCAACTACATTGGCCAATAATTCAGCGGCTAACAAGGCCTGCTCTAAAGTATTGTCTACAGAACCAATTTCTAATATTACGCTACTTCGATGTAAATGCTGATTATAACGAGCATCGCGTCTTACTTGAATTGGCCGCATTAGCCCCGGGTACATCTGTTCCGTCACACGTTGTATTTCATGTGCGAAGGCCATGTTGCTACGAAAGTTTGGATGCTCTTGGGGTATGTCTTGCGCTGTACCGAGAACGAGTAACACTTTAGCGACTCGTTTTCCTCCGATTGTCACCACCGGATCTGGTACTCCTGCATCACGATGGACATCGAACACAAATTGGATATTTTGATATCTTATTAATAGTTCCCTAACTGTCCGTTCTGAATTCAGATAAGAGCGAGCTAAGCTGGGCCAATCGTGAATCCGGGTATCGTGAACAACACCAATACCATGGCTTTGTAACGCTTTTGCCAGATGATGACCCACTTCCATAACACCAGTAATCTTATCATCGGAGGCAGACCGGAAAACAAAATGAGAACTGCCCCTGGTTTGCGACGCAGCTGCAGGACCTAGATACATCTCTGAAGAATGTGTATGATAGATTAGCACCTTTGGTTCTTGGGATACTGGTGTGACATCCACTGGTTGTCGAATCGGAGTTGGTCTAGTTGGTTCAGGCGCAAAGGATAACTCCGGCAAAAACACAGACGAGCGTTGTTCATAGACCTTTGGCGATGTGAGCGACGCGCATGTAGGCAGAGTACTAGCAAAAAAAGATTGCGGATTTCCTAAGTCGTAATCGGTTATCATATATATGATCGAGCGCATTGTATATTTCCACCCTGGATAACCTTGGGATTCTCCACTAATCGTAGGCATCCCCCAAGATAAAACTGTCTGTGCTAACACATGATCAATTAACGCCAGGGAGAACATGACCTGATACGCAAAATAGGCTATCCCGATGCAGAGCATTATGATAACCAATGTAGGAATCAATTGAGAATCTTGACGACGCAATCGTCGTTGCCATTTATGGTAGGTTCTTCTTAGATGAACAAGCATGTGATAACCTCTTTCTTTGCGCCTTTCATTCAACGCCTCTTAGCACAGTATATTTGTCCTATCAGAAAAATATGTTACCCTTTGGCAGGCTTAATCGCTCGCAGTGTAAACAAATACAATGAAAGAAGAGATGTTATATGAAGATACTATCTCTCATCGCACTCATCCTTGCTATCCTGTTTGGAGCCTATTCCGTTTGGGCCATCACCAACATGCAACAAGATATTGTAGAGTTGAACACGCGTCTAGGGGAGTTCGAAGATGAAATGCGAACACTACACCTCCCCCTAGAGGATGGACAACTAACCTTGTTTTTTATCCGATCGACTGAAACAGAGTTTCAGCTAGTGCCCGTAACACGCTGGGTTAGTAACCCTCCTTCACCTCTTTTAGCCCTAACACTTTTAATAAATGGCCCCTTACCCCAGGAGGATCTACTTCCCTCTGTTCCTGGGCAGACCCAGGTACGTAGTCTTACAATATCAGAAGGAATAGCTACCGCTGATTTCTCCAAAGAGTTACGAACTGAATTTGTAGGTGGCGCTCAATTGGAATCTCATTTGGTTAGAGCCCTAGTAGCTACACTTACCCAGTTTGATTTTATCCACCAAGTCCATATTCTGCTTAACGGCGAGATGGTGGAGAGCATTGCCGGGCACATTAGCATTGATCATCTACTAGAGTAAAACCAGTATAAAAGAAACCTGCCCCCGGAAACCGCTGTGATTTTTCTATATGGATTCTTACGACGAGACTATGGTGCAGCCGGTCTCTATGATCTACAAGCTGACCTATCTTGGCAGCAGTTAACCATTACTAGTGTATGCTTGACGCTCTTCGTTCCTTGTGTTGCCCAGCTAGCAATGATTATTAAGGAACACGGGATATGGATCGCGAGCCTAATGATTGCAGGAATTATCAGCCTATCCTTTAGTGTTGGTATGGTCTTGAAATGGATCTTAATCTAATATGAAAGGAACCCCTAATATGACGGAGCTCCTCTTGTTGGATGCAAATGCTCAAAGTGAAGGGGTAATTACGCGTATTGACCAAGGTCGTCCCGAGCAGGTGTCTAAGCTGATGGCTCTCGGTCTTACCCCAGGACGGAAAATACGAATTCATCAAACACAACCCCAGTTTATCATCTCTATTGAGAACACACTTTTGGGATTTGATGCTGAAATGGCAAGCTCTATCTACTTCACTCCAGTATCTAGCTAAGATACTGAAAAACCTCACTGTAATCTACGCCTTCGTGAAAGGCTGTATTCAACCCACCAGCAATTAAATGGGTGACATCATTGACTAATTCATCAATTTCCTTTGGCGTAACGATCATATTCCCCATATAAGGTTCTAACACCTGATTAATCATCTGCATCTTCTGCTGCTCAGGCATGGCCTGTTTTCCATAGCCCAGAGGCGCTGGATTGGTTTCTTGCTCAGGGGTATCCGGGTTATTCTTGGTATTCAGTGATTGACCGCTCATAATCGCCTGTGGATGCAGGCTAAAACTAGTCTTCTGAGGAACTACCTGTGCACGTTGTTCTTGTCCAGGCACCCGTCCATTTAATAGATCCATGGCATCAGAGACAATGGTAGCAGCATGTACCACAGTGGGGACTCCAATTGCAATAACTGGAATTCCAATTGTTTCTTGATTAATAGCCATTCGCTTGTTACCTACGCCCGATCCAGGGTTGATACCTGTATCGGATATCTGAACCGTGCTACAAAGTCTATCTACACTACGACTTGCTAGGGCATCAATACATATGAGCGCGCGGGCTCCGATTTGGGACACTGTACCCATAATGATCTCTCCTGTTTCAATTCCAGTCAAACCCAGGACCCCAGGAGCAATAGCTGCCACGGGTCGTAGACCCTCCCTTAGTTCTGGAGGAGACATCTCTAAAAGATGGCGGGTAACCATTAACTCCTCCACCGCATTCGGACCTAGTGCATCTGGCGTTGCATTCCAGTTCCCTAATCCTACCACTAATACAGGATCTTCTGGACCAACTCCTGATTGATCCAGAAACCACTGGATCTCTTTACCTAATAGAGCTGCGATATCTCCCTGAATTTCCCGGTTATGCTGGCGCATTACAGGAGCTTCAATCGTACTATAATGGCCAGGTGCTTTACCAATGGTCTTAGCACCAATTTCATTTTCGACTGTCACCCGACTAATCAAGGCGTGATCGGTTTCTTCCGTGTTAACGACCACCCCTGTCAACTCCGGGGGACCTTCATTTTCTACTATTACCTGATGAGCTTCAAGAGCTAAGTCCGTCCGGACAACATATTTGCGAATAAATTCATCTTGAAAGGGATCGTGAAACTCCCGTTGGTTCTGCTTGTTTGTAGCGTTAAACATCTGACGCTTTCTCTGTAACATACACGTTTCCTCCCTGTGGAGTAATAGAGTCTGTATATATCCTGTCCGTTCTACTTCTAAATCATTCAATGCGCGACGAAAGCATCTCTATCCGAAGATAGAGATGCTTCGTTGTTATCATCTCGCCCTCTTATTTTTTGTTCTATATATGTTTTATATCTACATACTATAGGGGCTGGGAAATAAAAAGTTATAGATACCATTGAAATATACCTGCCAACTGTGATATAATAGCTAACGGTTAACATCATCAAGAGGAGGTGAATCAAGAGTGCCGAATATTAAATCTGCAGAGAAGAGAGTCAGAGTTAGTGCGAGGAAGAGAGCACATAATGTGGCGCTAAAATCCTCTTTGAAAACAGCCATTAAACGTGTTGAACAAGGAACAGCTGATAACAACGAGAACGCTCCAGCATATTTAGCCAATGCCATCCAAGCGTTAGACAAAGCTGCAGCCAAAGGACTTATCCACAAAAATGCTGCTGCTCGCAAAAAATCTCGTTTGACCAAAAGACTCGCTGCTAACTAATAAACATAGAAAAATCGCCCTCTGTTCTCGGAGATCGTTCTGGTTAGAACGACGATTGGCTGTCTTGAGCCAGCTCCTTAGAAAGGGCGTTTTTTAACTTACCCAAGGACTATATGTCCGTCCATCTTAACAGCAAATCCGTAATAATAGTTGTTCTAGAACATACTCCCCATCTCCACCAAGCTTAAGATCCCTATCAGCCTCAATAACATAGGAAAATCCAGCATATAGTTGCTCTTCTGTAAACTTTTGGTGATAGCGGCTAGCCTTACGTAAGGGAAAATCTGTATTCTCACCCATCTGTTTTGCTACTTCAGCCAATGATATGCTCCCTTTCGTCTTCGCCGCTAACAACAGGCGTAACTGCCGCTCTATTAAGGGTAGTATGCGAAGCGGCGCCTCACCTGCATCAACCAATCTGTGTAACACATCAACAGCCTCATCCTGCTTCTTCGCTGCGATAGCGTCTACCATCTGAAAAATAGCACCCTTTTCTAGTTGTCCTGGTACTAGGGTTGTTACCTCCTCCACATGCTCTAATTCAATGTCTTGCTTATCACCCACATATAAAAACAGTTTTTCTAGTTCATTGACAATAATACTTAAATCGTCACCAACACGCTCTAGAAAAAGGATAAGTGCGTCCTGCTTAATTCGATGATCCTGCATCCGCACATAGTCTTGTACCCACCGTATCAGGGTCTGCCCTGTTAAGTTAGGACAATCTACCTCAACGCCAAGTTTGATTAAAGACTTCGTACCCTTTAATCGCTTGTCTAACTTGTCAAAAAAGAGAGCTAGACTATTCGCATATGAATGCTCCCCTAACCATTTGACCAGAGAATCCCAGATAGCTGCAGGCACTTGTTCTCCATAGGTCACAGCCACCACCTTTTCGCCACCATCCCATGGTGTGGTGGACAATTCTTCAATTATCTGCCCTGCCGTTAAGTCCTTACTTCCAGCAATCAATACCCAATTCCAGTCACTAAAGCTCCCTTGTAGCGCGCGAGCCTGAAGAGCCGCCAATATATTCTTCTGCCTATGTCCATCAGGACCATGAACCACATATACACGTTCTAACGGTTTTTCTTTAATCTGCTCAACAATTCGGTCCATCTACTCTCCCTACTTTCTAGCCAGCAGCTTAGTGAACCTATCTGCTAAACAGCCTTGGCCCTAACCACCCGTTCCATATGTAAAACGAGACAGCACCATCTTGATCTGTTCTATACACTTCTACTCCCATGTCAGCTAATCCTGCTAGCACCTGGGGGTGAGGGTGCCCGAACGAATTCCGACCGACCGAGATTACGCCATAAATGGCACCGACTGTGTCATAGAATTGACTAGACCATGCAGCCCTACTCCCATGATGGGGCACTTTAATCCAATCTACTGTTGGTTGATGACGCATTAACAAGTCCTGCTGTCCTTGGTAATCTAGATCACCAGTAAATAGCATTGATCTTCCCTGATATTGTAATTGAAATACCACACTATTATTATTTAAATCCGAAGACGTCCCCGTCAGCAGATGGTTTGGATGAATGATCTCCAACACAATATTTCCCCGCAGAATTAAGGTATCTCCGTCCTGAACCCGCTGGTATGGGATGTTCTTTTCTTCAATCAGGCTAAGATACCGACCGTAGGATATAGTGGTGTGTGTTTCACCATTATCCACGATTTTTTTTATGGGGATATGTTCTAAGACAGCTAATAGCCCGTGAAGATGATCCTCATGAGGGTGAGTTAGAATTACCAGATCTAGTTGATCAACACCGCGGTATTCCAGATAGGGGAGCAAACATTGCAGACCAACATTACGCCCCCGGAGCTGCCAATATACAGAGTCGCCACCCCCATCAACAAGAATATGTTGATTATAGGGTGTCCGAATGTAGATGGCATCTCCCTGTCCCACATAGATCACAGTAACCTCCAGTGGTGATCCGATGAATGGCGGTATGCTAAGAAAGGCTACTAAGGCAAGGCTGCATATACAAAAACGGATATATCGTAGCTGACCAGAAAACAAATAGTTAGCACGGAGAATATAACCGAGCCCGATTAGCCCTACATACCACATGATCAACTGATCCAAACGGAAGGGCGCTATTGGTATGACTACACTATAGGCAGATAACCACCGAGCTAGGGAATCTAAGATAATAACTACCTTGTCTAACAAAGAAGCAATTGGTGCCACAATAGGACCTAATAGACCAAGCGCTATTCCTCCTAACAGTAAAAGAAAAATACCTGGCAACACTAGTAGTGTTGCTAAAGGAGCCATCAGAGACACTTGTTGAAAGTAGTTTGCTAATAACGGCGCTACACTTAACTGCGCAATAATGGAGACAAAAACACTAGAGCCAACAAAATTCCCTATCCGCCCAAAAAGGGTTGATGGCATCAATTTACCAAAGCGGTGAATACACGGAGCCCACAAAACTATTCCACCACTCGCCGCTAACGAAAGCTGAAAGCCAATCTGGTGAACTAAGGTGGGCGAAAGTAACACCATGGTTGTTCCCACTAGACTCCAAACATGGAGCGAATCAATGTGTGCCTTTTTTGAGCCCACCAAAACAACCAGTACCGCTAACCAGGCTCGCCATGCTGATGGTCGCCCTCCACTTATCAGTACATACAATAGCAAAGCTAACCCTATTACGCCTAGTCTAATCTGATCACGACAGGGAATGGGACGGAGTACGAAGAAGAGCAAGGACGCTAACAACCCGATATGCATTCCCGAAATGGCCAGCAAGTGGTTAATGCCTAAACTAGTCCAAACCCCACGCATACTGGCATCTAGCCCTTGACGATCACCTAAGACTAAAGCTATTAGCAGGTTATGGTTAGTTGTATATTTACTTATGTTTTCGCCTATATACGAACGGATTTTGTCTACCCTGTAACGACCGTGACTAATTCTCTTGGTATGCTGGACTTGAATAGGTTCAATAAAACCAGATACTCCTTGGCTATACAAATAAGAATAGTAGCAAAACTCCCCTGGATTACTGGCCATGGTAGGAATCTCCACACTACCAGTAAATTCTAACCATTCGCCCGGGCGAATGGAGATATCAAGTGGCAGATGTAATGCTAATTTCCTCTGTATCTGGGGAATGGACACAAGGGTGCGTTGATAGTTTGTTAATTCCCTAGTCGTTAATACCACCCCAGTGAGGGATAAGGAATCTCCCCCTAGTGGACTCGCACTCCGGGATAAGGTCCCTAGCCACAACCCAGCCAGAAGAATCAGCAAGCAGAAGAGATACTGCGAGGATTTCGCATCGATGCGTTCAGCCCAAAGCCAGAGAGCTGCTACCACTAGAAGAAGCATCAACAAACTAGATTTGAGAGAAAAAGTAGCGATGGAGATCCCTAGACAAATAAGCGGAAAAACAAACAGAAAAGGCCGCTTCCTAGTATTTAACATGCTCTTCGTTTAAACAGATAAGCTGCTCAATCTGTTCAAGCCGCCGTGGTCCAATACCATTGACGCGTAGCAGATCATTGAGCTCCCTAAATGGTCCGTCTTCTCGTGCTGCTATGATGTTACTGGATAAAACTGGGCCAATGCCTGGCAACTGCTGTAACTCGGCTGCAGTGGCCCAGTTTACGTGGACTAATTTGCATGACCATACAGCCACTCGAGACTCTTCTTCTGTGGTAGTAGTCAGATCCGACCCACCATGGTCTTGCTTAACGAGGTCTTCCATAATCTGCGATTCTACTTTGTCTGCATCCTGATCCAATTCACTTGCTCTCGCTTGACTACCTTCAGCCGCTACAAAACGAATAGCTTGTTGTTGACGGATGAACCAGTGGCTACTCTGACCAAATACTG
>SKHL01000020.1 GCA_007116995.1 Limnochordia bacterium | reverse complement strand
TAGAAGGAAAGATAACTACTGTGGCTGGTCCATCTGGGGTAGGAAAATCTTCATTACTAAATCAAATCCAGTCCGGATTATCCTTAGCTGTTGGTGATATCAGTGAGAAAATGCAACAAGGAAAACACACTACACGACAGGTGGAACTGATCCCTCTTACCAATGGCGGTCTAGTGGCTGATACTCCTGGATTTTCGCAGCTACGCATTGAATTAGACCGTCCTGAGGATTTGCAGCAGTATTTTCCTGAGATAAGGGAAAATGCCCATATGTGTAAATTCCGCGGTTGCCTACATCACAAAGAACCTAAATGCCAGGTGCGCACTTTGGTCACTGCAGGTGAAATTGACCAATCTCGTTATGCCAATTATTTATTACTTCTAGCCGAAGCCTATGCGGAGAAGCGTTATTAAATAGATGTTAAGGAGGTCAACATGAGTAAAGCCGTATCTGTATGCCCATCAATTTTAGCAGCCGATTTTAGTCAATTAGGAAGGGAACTAGAACGGGTAAAAACAGCTGATTTCATTCATATTGATATCATGGATGGACATTTCGTGCCCAACATTAGTTTTGGTCCAATGATTGCCTCCCTAGTCGCCAAAATTAGTCCCATACCATTAGATGTTCATCTTATGGTAACCGATCCTGAGCTGTATTTTCCGGAAATATGTAAGCTAAGACCGACTTATATTACTGTACACTATGAAGCATGTACTCACCTGCAACGAACTCTAACCCTAATTCACCAAGCTGGGTGTAAAACAGGCGTGGCCTTGAATCCAGCCACTCCAGTAGCGCATCTAGAGCATATCTTACCAGATATCGATATGGTTCTCATTATGACAGTTAATCCAGGATTTGGGGGCCAAAAATTTATCCCACATATGATTGACAAAATACGAGCACTAAGAATGCTAATTGGCAAGCGGAACATTAGAATCCAGGTGGATGGTGGCATCACGATAGAAACTGTCTCTCAGGTCGTAATGGCTGGAGCTGACACCCTTGTTGCTGGATCAGCTATTTTCAACTCTAATGATGCCAAAGTGTATATGGAACGGCTTAAGATTTGTAGCCATACCTAATCCAATTTAGTAGCCCCGTACCAATAACATGAAAAAGGTACGGGGTTTTTTTGTAATTTACCTATTGACATATCTGAAAATTAGATCTATAATATTAATAACGAACACAACCAAACAATTATGTTTACCAAAAAGGATGTATAGTCAGACCAAGAAAGGGGATAGTCACTGTAAAATAGATAGCCTGCCTCACAAGCAGAAAATTGATTACCAAAAAAACTACCATCTCCCTGGGCATAGAATAAGTCAAAGATCCCAAACATAGCCCTAACCATCAACTGTGCTTCACACCCAAAGCCATTGTTGTGTTAGGCAATTGCCAGAGATAAGAGCATAAACATAAAAAAATGGTTAAGTACATCCCTTTTGGTATTATTAAAAAGGGTTTTTCGTTTTTCTGTTGAAATAGAATAATATAGACAAACCAATAATCTCCGCTAGGGGAGCTCTGTCGAGCTGAGATGGGTATGATCAATACCTACACCCTTGGAACCTGTTAGGTTAATACCTACGTAGGGAAGCGGTCGTACAGAATTTAACTGTGGACGACCGGACCACAGTTTTTTTTGTATTCTTTTTTGGTTGAAATATTTCAAATGGAGGAATTAACGATGCGAAACAAGAAGTTAATTGTGATGATGGAAATATCGTTGTGTGTAGCTTTATCAATTGTTTTATCCCATCTTAGACTATGGCAGATGCCAAATGGTGGATCCGTCACCTTACAGATGCTGCCACTCTTCATTTTAGCATTCCGGAGAGGAGGAAAAGCGGGTCTTGCTGGTGGATTAGTATTTGGCTTACTGCGGATGCTACTCTCACCTCATGTATATCATCCGGTTCAGGGCATATTAGATTACCCATTAGCTTTTACCTTAATAGGTTTAGCAGGGTATCTAAGACATTTTCCGATTGTGGCTATGCTAGGCACATCGCTACTTCGTTTCATCTCCCACGTCGTAGCGGGTCAAGTTTTCTTTGGGCATTACGCACCCGAAGGGATGAATCCGTGGTGGTATTCGATCACCTATAACGGCACACATCTTGTCCCAGAGATACTCCTAACGCTAGTCGTGTATATTCTAGTTCGATCACGGAGGGAATTATTTGAAACCGAAAGACGAACGGATCAAATGGCAAAGTAGTTTAATCATAGGATTTGGGGATGACCTACCGGCCAGTTGTCCCCAAATCAATGAGCATACGTTAGTAATTTGTGCTGATGGAGGTGGAAGGTGGGCGAGGAAGTGGGGTGTAGACCCGCATATCATTATTGGAGATTTGGACTCATTAACCCAACAAGAACAGGCTTACTGGAAAGGAAAGAAGATAAAATTTCTCCAATTCTCTCCAGAAAAAAACGAAACCGATCTAGAATTAGCTGTAGATTACTGTATCGGATTGGGAATTACCCAGATGAAACTTGTGGGTGTTTGGGGCCGACGGATTGACCATTCCTTAGGCAACATAGAAATTCTCTATCGGTTGGGACAAGAAAACATTCAGGCAGAGATACGTACTAATGATACGCAATTGATTCTAGTTGGGAGAGAGCTAAACTGTACATTAATTCCGAATACTACCATATCTTTACTGCCTCTAAGCCCAAGAGTAACTGGAATTCACACTAGAGGTCTTTACTATCCATTGATCGACGGAACACTAGTGAAGGGAAGAACCTTAGGTATTAGTAATCGTGTAGTTGAGCCAGCAGTTCAAGTTAAAACAAACCAAGGAATTCTTTTGGCAATTATCTTATCTGGTAAATCCATTTGAATTCTCGAAAACACATAGTCCCTTCTCTGAGGGTAAAAACATTAGCTTTCTGATATAAAAAAACCCCAGGTTCATTCTTCCTGGGGTTAATTATCTATCGAAGGGGTTAGATAGCTCGTTCAATTTTGTTTCCCTTCAAGCACCTCGTGCAAACATAGGCACGCCGAGGACTACCCTTAACTAGCACCTTAATCTTTTGTAAGTTTGGTTTCCATGTACGACGCGTTTTATTCAGCGCATGACTTCGCTG
>SKHL01000090.1 GCA_007116995.1 Limnochordia bacterium | reverse complement strand
TTCCTAAATTTGCGTAGAACACACGAACTAGAATGAGGTTTTTGCCGTTCACTAACTGCGCCCCTAGATATAAGGTTGTTCGGTTATGCCACTAAATTCAATGAAGACCCAAATGTGGGTTTCAGTTAACTGTGATCACCTTGCCCGTATCGAGCGACTCAATCGCAGCAGCAATAACTTGTTGCGCCTTTAATCCATCAAGTCCAGAACCATCAATCTGATCCGGGGAATCTCCATTGCTTACCTGTAAAATAAAGCGATGAATCCGATCTCGAAAGGTATCATCAAACCCGCCATATCCCCCAAACACAGGATTGGTGTACACCGTTTTCTCTAGGTTGCCGGCTGGATAGAGGGTTACTTCTCGCCACATATCATCAAGCACAAATCGTCCTTTGGTGCCAGCCACCTCACAACGCTCCATGGGGTGTCCTCGCTCAATATCATAACTACCCGTTAGATGGCCAACAACGCCGTTAGAAAACTGCATGTTAATGGATGCAGTAGACCAGATATTCCGACCAGGAGCCTGCAGAGCAAAACAATGAACCTGTTCGATTTCTCCACAGAAGTACCGCATTACATCAATCGTATGGGGATGCAATGCCTTCAGATGGTAGTATGGGGACTCTAATTCTTGAAATTTCCCGATCCACATAGCCATATTCATGAACAATAGATGCCCTAGCCGACCTTGATCTACCCATTGCTTGGCTAAACGAGCAGCCGGTGTGCAGCGGTGATTCAGATCAATGCCAAAACATAAATCTTTTTCTTTGGCCAAGGCCACCATCTCTTGAGCCGGAGCTACTTCATTACTAATTGGCTTCTCGCACAGCACGTGACAGCCAGCATTGAGTGCCTGTATGGTGGGTAGATAGTGGTCACTACCGTATTCATATCCTCCAGTGGCCACACTACAAACATCCGGACCTATCGTCCCTAGCATATTTTCAGCTTCAGTAAACCAAGGAACATTAAGACGCTCTCCTGCTGCTCTAGCCCGTTCGGGTAAACGATCACAAACTCCGACTAACTCCACTAATTGATCTGCTTGATAAATATCTGCATGGAGATTACCAATAGGACCCATTCCGATCACACATACTCGCAACATTTCACAAATCCTCCTCATGCCCTGCATCAGTCTGGTATCCCTCACTAACAATGTCTTCATGGAAGAATGGAAAATTATGGGTTTGGTCATCTGTTTTCCAACGGCCAATGGGATCTCTCCGCACTGGTGTTTTCGCTAAGGAGAACCCCAAGAACTGCTCTAATCTATCTAATGTCTCCTCTTGATTTAACACAAAATCTTCGAATCGAACTCTGATTGTCTTTTTTGGCAATGGGGTAGCTTTAATAATTTCCCGCTGATATTTCCAACTAACCGCTCGTTTATAACGAATATCATCTTTCTTCTCATATGCAATCCCAAAATCCCCTAAATCATCAGTTAAGTGACTGCCGATAATGGAATCTCTCGGATCCCTGGTCCACAGAATATACTTTATATCAGGAAACATCCGAACTATCCAAGGATAGATTAAAGTCGTCTCTGGTAGCTTCCATCCTCGATGCTTGGCATCACTACTTAGTACAGAGGATAAATAGGATTCCACCAATTCGATAAATCTTGGGTCTATTAGCATCGTGTGCAGTTTAGAAAAATCCCACTCCACACCACCCTTGTGCACCACATACTTAGCCATCACGCGACATGCTTCATACAGATCGTCGGGGGGAAGTAAATCCCCCGACACATTCAGCTGATCTCCCATATAGACGCCACTTTCGCTAAGCGTATGAGAGATAGCTCGTGTTCCTGAATGACCACGCCCTATAACAGTGATCAAAGACATACCCCTACTCCTTTTCTTGCTTTAGTTTGGCCTGTAATTCCTGGGCTGCCTTGGCAGAACCAATATGCATGGAATCATAGGCTTGCTGCGAGCTCGTAAATGGTCCGCACTCTAGGCCATGCCAGTTTAAGTTAGTATACATAGGATTGGTACGGCCCATTTGCTGCTCCCGCCTTTTAATATGAGCATTCATTCTTGACTTGAGTAACGCAACCACTTCTGGCTCATCCTCAGCCACGTTATGATTTTCCTCTGGGTCTTTAATCAGATTATACAATTCTACTTCCGGTTTAAAATGAAAATCTGGTTCTAGCGCAACGATCAATTTCCATTCCGGTGTTCGCCAGCCATGCTTGCGCATCCAGGTACACTCAGTAATATAAAACTCTGGTTCAGATTCACGCTCTTTCCCTTCCACTAAGGGTACCAAAGAGCTCCCATCAAAGGATATATCGGTTTCAATATCCATTAATTCAACCACAGTAGGCACAATATCCTTTAATTGGCAGTAATCGGAATATCGTTTCCCTGCTGGAAGCTTTCCTGGATAGCGAAGGATCAAGGGCACTGTCAACGTGCAGTCATATAAGCCATGATGATCATACCAACATTCATGATCATGCAAGGTTTCTCCATGATCCGACGTTATCACTACCAGTGTTTCGTCCTCAATTCCTAAGCCTGCTAAGCTGGTAAAGATGTTCTGAATTGCTGCATCCATATAGGCCACAGCCCCATCGTACTGCGCAACAATATAATCCTTATCAGTAACCCCTAGTGGGAACCAAGTAACGAAATAGTCAGCAAAGGGTTTAAACTTATAGACCTCTTCTAGCGACTTGTTATTTGGATCAAATTCATTTCCATCATAGAAAACCCGCTCAAAAGGTCGTGGTGGAAGATACGGTGAATGAGGATCCATATGCCGAAGAAACAGGAAAAATGGTTCCTCTTCCCCAGCTAATCGTTTCAACTCAGGAATCGCTACTGCATTTAGATTATCGGCCTTTGGGCTACGACCTTCGGCTAGAGATCCCCAGCCCGGAAAACTTAGATAATTATCAAAGCCTCGAGATGCTGGATTCCCCTTAAAGCCCACAGCAGTCGTATTATACCCATTCGCCTTGAGTAGTTCACTTAATGTAGTAACCGGGCCTAAGTCGCCTTCATGCCGTAAGGCCACTACATCCGTACCGAAACAATCCATTCCAGTAAACATTGATGAATACCCCGGCGTAGTAGGAACACTAGGGCTAAATACATG
>SKHL01000248.1 GCA_007116995.1 Limnochordia bacterium | reverse complement strand
TGGATAATGATGTTCTGAATTCCAGCTGATATAAAGTTTGTCAACTGATTTACATCACCAATTACCCGAGCCATAATAGATCCAGTTTGATGCTTATCATAGAAACTCGATGATAGCTGTTGTAGATGCTCATAGAGTTCTCGACGTAGATCCAGCAAAACCTTCTGTCCTAGTACCTGAAGATAATATCCTCGAACTCCATCAAGGATACGAGTTAAGGCATGAACTCCTAAAAGAGAAAGGACTATAGCCCGTAGTAAACCCAGATTGCCTTTCATTAAACCTTCATCGATCAAATACCTTATCAGGTAGGCGGGTATTAGGTGTACAACAGTAAAGGCTAAAGATAATAGGGCTGTGGCCAACCAAAGGGTAGGATAGGGTAGCACATAGGTTAATAAGCGCTTAAATGTTTCCTTTTTGTTAATACAATCGGGACATACACGGAGTCCCATGGGTAAGGCCTTCCCGCATTTTCCACATTTGCTGGGAGCCGAACTTCCACTTAGCTCAAAAATTTCATCCACATCGGCATCAGGGTGAATGTGTTGCACTAAAGTATTGATTTCTTTGATTGCGGGTAGGAATTTAGTAGTCAATGAATTCGTAAAGCGAATAATATCAAATGTCTTAACTGATGTAGCAACTTCTAGCACATCGTTTCCGAAGAAGTGACGAACTTTTACTGACTCTATTTCCGTCAATGGTAGGACATACCTAGGTGATTTGAATGAGTAGGTGAAATCAAATACGATGATATGGATATCGGTCACAATTAACCAGGAGTTACCATAGCTACCATCGAGTACCATGTCCGACGCCAAGCAGATGTGGATTAATTCACCACGAGTGATCTCCTCCACATGCAAAGACAATTCATTAGGCATATGTTCGATTAGCTCGGAAATTGGTTTAAAGTCTGATTCTAGTTCCATACGCTCACTCCTTTATTTTGCCTCTCAAACTATTCTATAACTGAAAGTATATAATAGCAATCGTTATTGCGTATCAAATCTCTTTTTTTTTACCCCAATTTTGGCTTGAGGATGCTTTTAAGGAGATATATCCACCTATTTTAGGCAAAAGATAGTGTTTTAACAGGATAGCTACCTTAATTGGTCAAATTACTCCATGTGTTAATAATTAAAGGATTTTTTGTGTAGATGACGTAAACATAGTTACGATTTTATACCAGCCTTTGTTTAACACAGAGGTTGGTTTTTTATTACGCACCTTATTAGCTTTTAGCAGGAATGCAGCTGTCAGTCGAGAAATAGTATGGTAAAATTTAGATAAACGAGGGAAACAAATGGATTTAGTGGTTATCAGAAATTTAGCATTTAAACATTTAGGCGATCGCAAGGCCCACCTTCATCGGGAAAAAGGATTTATCTATTACCATGGTCAAAGAGTAGCGAAAATAGCTGTTAGTCTACGAGAATCCTTATTTCCTACCAACTCATCCATCGATCGGATTCTGACAGTGGCATCATATTTTCATGATGTGGCTAAGGGGATAGAGCCCCATGCTACCTATGGTGCTGTTCTAGCTCGGGAATTACTTGCTGAGTATTGTGACTCCGAGGACTTAGACAAGATCTGTGAAGTGATTGCGTATCACCAATTCCGTGATAAAACCAAGAGCTATACTGAGTCAATTAAGATTGTGCAGGACGCGGATATTCTTGATCACTGTGGAGTGATGGAAATTTGGATGAATTTTCAATACTATGCCCACACCAATGGTACAATCCAGGAATCACTAGCATTTTATCAAAGGAAATATGCACAACATATTAAGGCATTGCGAGAGCTACTTAACTATGAAATATCTAAGGAGATCTTTGATGAAAAGGCTGCCTTTGTGGATCGATTTGTTTCCCGTATGGCTCTAGAAGTAGAGGGAGAGTTAGGGGATGTTCGTTAAAATTGCAGTGCTATGGGAAAATATAGAAATTAAACGTAATGGTAGACAGAAAATTGAAAAATGTGTATAATGGAACTATGCTGGGTGAGTTAAGAGGTGACAATATATGGGATAGGATTTTCGCAATTTTGAGCTCTTAGATGACAAATCTATGGCTACGGGTAACGGAGGCAGCATAACCCTCTTTTTCTCTGCAGTGGGAGCAGGATATTCTGCTTAAATATCTAATAATTGAAAATAATACACTGGAGGTGAATCAAATCGATCATATTCATTGGGCCATTGAAGACTTTATTGATTACATTGCGATTGAACGGGGCTTAGCAGCGCGAACCATAGAGGAATATCGCTATGACCTGGATATGTTTTTTCGGTATATAGCCGATATGAAGGGACAGCTGGTGGGGGAGGTGGATCTAACAAGCATTGATAGCCGAGATATTCGCCGGTTCCTAAAGTATGTAAAGGTGGAGCGGAGCAACACGAATCGATCTCTAAACAGAAAAATTGTTACATTACGCGGCTTCTTTCAGTTTCATAGTGATGAGGAGGAGGGCATCTTAGAGCGGAACCCGACTCGTAAGTTAAAAAACATGAAAATTGAGAATAAGCTACCTGTCTACCTTAGTGCAGCAGAAAGCGAAGAATTGCTCAATGCTGTCAAGACGCGCGGCATTTGGCCTGCTCGCGATTACTGCATAATTCTTACGTTTCTGCTGTGTGGTTGTCGGGCTGCCGAGTTAACAGCCCTAAATTTGCAGGATGTTCTCTTCGATGAAGATATGATTCGGTTCTATGGTAAGGGGAAGAAAGAGCGATTAGTACCAATGCTTGAGCGTACTAGGCACGCGATTACAGAGTATTTAGCAGAACGAGAGCCTAAGAGACCAACGGATGCTTTATTTCTTACAAAAAAAGGCCGGCCATTAACCGGTGGTGGGCTAACCGATTTATTTACGGAACTCGTTAGTCGATGGCCTAATCGAAAACCGGGAGTGACTCTGCATAAACTGCGCCATACCTGCTTGACTCTGCTCATGCAAAGTGGAGTAGATATCCGTACCATTCAGGAGATTGCAGGACACTCCAATATTGCTAGCACACAAATTTATACTCATGTTAGTAAGCAAGAGCTTGTCAAGAAGATGCAAGTCCATCCTTTAGCATAAGGAACAGATAAAGAAGATGGGGATCAAAGTAAACATAATAAGA
>SKHL01000306.1 GCA_007116995.1 Limnochordia bacterium | reverse complement strand
GGAAGTTAGATTCTTATATTTTTGAAAACGCAAGGCTTTGGGTGAAACGATCCATCTTTCCTGTAGGGAATTTTCTCTTTCCAAATCCCTATAATCCTTCGAGTAGGGGCTATCGAGATATCAGTCTTAAACAACACCCCTTAGTAATAGATTCTGCACTTCAGGAATCTTATAAGGAAATTAAAGTAATCTTCCTTTTTTCCCCGCCAGCCTTGGGGTATTTAATTCGAGCTGGAAGCAAGTTGCAAGAAATATCCCACGGAGATATAGTTGACGGGGGCATATTGCATGGAACTAGAACGTTAATGCTGCTTTTGCGCGACGAGGCACAAATGGAAAATTTATATGATCAATTCCACCGTACCATGGGATAACATTCTCCATTTTTATCCTCGGGTTTCTGGTTACGCAAAAACGGCGGGTTGATCAAATATAGTTGGAGGGACCTGGTCTCGACGGGGGAGGTACCAACGTGGGCTTTCTTAAAGTAATAGCAATATTTTTCCTTACTTTATATGCATTCTTATTCCTTTACTGGTTTCTGCGAATACTTTTCCATCGCATAGTATTTTTCGTAAAGCTAAAGTCCCTAGTTAAGAAATCGGACTCAATTTCCATAAAGACATGGCCGTTAGCTCTGTTTAGCTGGAATAAAGCTGTGAACCCTAGCTTTACTGTCGAGACGATGGACTCTATTTACGTAGTCAAGTTGTGCGGGGCGTTTATCAAAAGGGACTGTTTCTTTTTTGAGTCTGATGGGTCCTGGACTAAGCGTTCAGCTTGGTTTCGGGTGGGTAAAAGCAAAACTATTAAACAAAAACCGGTCATTATCAGTAGCGATATAAACGAATCGTTGAAAGAGGTACGGCTAGTTTATCTCTTCGTCCCTCCAGCCCTTGGATATTTAATCAGAGTTGACGGCAGGCTTAGACCAATCTCCCATGGTGAAAACATAGGTAGTGGATTACTGCACAGTACCAGGAGCTTTCTGTTACTCTTAAAGGAAGGAGAGGGGCAATGACTATGCTGTTTTATAATATTCTCTTAAAAGGATGCGTTAACGGCAAAATTGGTGCCGCTGTTTTCGAGGATACTAAGCTAAACGATCTACTAAACCATTTTCTAGCCAAGGAACAAGTAGAAAATGTAGTTGATGTTTTAAAAGATCCGCTACAGCCCGACGATATAGAGTTGCGACAAGAACTTTTTTTAGAACTAGAGAAAGATCATGTAGAGCAATACCTACTGAAACTAAAGGACGAATTATGGCAATTAACCCAGTCCTATGAAACCTATGCTAAAACCCCTGAAGACAAAAGCTATAAACAAATTCACTATGCCAATTTAATGCTAGCCTATGTTCGGTTTGTTGAGGGAATTTGTAATAAATCAGTGTATGAAGCCAGCCAGTCCCTCTTGCTTCGGGAGTTTATTCAAAGTTTTTTATTGATCCAGGCTACAGCCCAGTACACTGAGCTTAGTAGGGAGGTCAAGAGTCTAAAAGGGGAACTTGTTAGCATTGGTACCATCATGATGGATATTAACACAACAAATGCTGTCCCAAGGAAGGTAAGACTAAAAAAGGAAACCAAGCCGTTTGCAGCTAGCGAACTTATGGAGGTTGCCCAGCAATTTGGTATAGACAAAAGACAGCTTAATATCAAAAACGAAGAAATGACACAATGCTTCATGGATGCTTTAGCCAAGTTATACCCTGAGATATTTAACCACTTAACTAAATTTTACCATGCATATAAGGAACACTTTAATCCCGAAATACTAAACTACACCAAGCAAATTTCTTTCTATCTAAACATGAAGGCACTTTATACTGAACTAAGAAACCATAATGTTCCCCTTTCCATGCCTATGGTAACAACAAGAAAGGATATAAAGATCTCTTCAGCGTACGACATTTCATTGCTAGTAAAAATGGAATCAGGAATTGTTCCAAACGAAGTGGATTTCAATGAAAGTCAGGGATTTTTTATTCTAACTGGAGCAAACGGGGGAGGAAAAACGGCTTATTTAAGGATGCTAGGAATCTGCCAAATCCTGTTTCTAGCTGGAGGATACATTCCCGCCATTAAAGGAGTAATTTATCCTTTTAATAAAATCTATACTCATTTCCCTGTGGAAGAAAGTTTGGATGGAGTAGGCCGGCTGAAGGAAGAGCAAAGACGAGTGGCCGAGATTTTGTCTGATGTTGATGAAAACTCTATGGTTTTACTAAACGAAACTTTCTCAAGTACCAACGAAGAATTGTCTGTTGGCATAAGTTATGAACTGCTCCAGGAACTATGCAAAAAAGGTGCTTATGGGATTTTCGTCACACACCAACACCAGTTATGCGAAGCAGCAAAATCAATCTCGGCAAGGACTAGAATAGACTATCTTACCACCCGGGTGTTGCAGGACGACAAGAAAACGCGGACTTACAAAATTATTAAAAATAGCACGGACAATTGCTCATACGCCCAGAGCGTACTAGAAAGATATGGCCTTTCTCGGGAAAGATTGCTTGAAAGATTTTCGGAGGTGGACTAATGCTAAGTTTACTCTATAAGCAAAAGGAAGAACCTCAGATTATGGATTTTCTAGAGGACCTATTAATTGACAAAACCGTGTCCGCCATTTTCCCTAGTTCCAATGATAGCCAGTACATCTTGTCAATACTTATACAACCATTGCAAAATCAAGATAACATCATTTTTAGGCAAGAAGTTTGCCAAGATTTCCTTGCCAACAACGAACTCTTAAAGGAATTATCCTCGGTTTTCAAGAGGTATAACCAGCTAAAGGACGAGTGGGAGAGATCAAGAGGTCGCCTAAAAACAATAAATAACCCAACCCAGTTAAATGAAGCCTCCCTTGACATGATCAGAGATATCATTTACACCCTAGAACTAAATGCTCAGTATTGCTTAAAGATAACCTCGGTCCCCCAGGTATTACTGGATATCTTCAAAAAGTATCGAGTAAACTCCACCGGTTTGCTTCGGATTAAAGAGCTATGTGAAGCCCACTTAAAGGACGATAGGTACATCAGGCTAAGACAGGTAGCCAAAAAATTATCAAAGATTCCTTTTGATAGTGGATGTTTTGAAATCTCCGTGGATTTCAGCGATTCCCTACACCTTTGCTCTACTCACTTAAGTAGGACCCATCAGGAATCAGATAATTTAACAACAAAAACATTTTTATCATCACTCCTAAATATAAGGAAAGAAAAGACAGACCAGGATGAGAGTGCCAGCCTATCCGTAAGTGGCAAAACTACTAGAGAATTAGTGTCAGTAATAGCCGAATCCCTTGTGGAGGTTAGCACTTTACTGGCAAACATCACTAGAACAATATATCCGGACTTTCTGGGCATATCTCAAGACTTCTTATTTTACAGTTTTGCAATCAAACTTCACCACATATACATAGAAGAACAGATAGATGTCTCCTTTCCAGATATTAGACCAGAAGCAGAGGATATATTTGATTGCAAAGATTTGCGAGATCTGTTCCTCGTTACTAAGGATTACTATTCTAAGAGACCAACTAAAAACATTGTTCCTAATGATGTCTTACTATCTAAATCCAAAAAAGGTGTTTTAATTAAAGGAGATAATGATAGCGGGAAGACCACTTTCCTGCGTTCAATTGGAGCGGCCCAAGCCTTAGCACAAGCAGGATTGCCAATTCCAGCCAAACTAGCTAAAATAAGCACCAGGCGTAATATATTAACCCAGTTTTCCAAAAACGAAGAAGAGCTAATGGTAAACGACGTTTCTGGTAGGTTTGAGGGTGAAGTAAAGGAAATTGCCGCCATTGTGGATCAGCTCAGACCCTATTCACTAGTGCTGTTAAACGAAACATTTCAAACCACAGCCTTTGATGAAGGTGCTGAAGCGTTATTTAATATTCTAGATGTAATATCAGATCTAAACGTTAAATGGGTGTTTGTTACCCACATTCTTCAACTGTATGAAATGTTTTACAAGATTAAGATAGAGATACTGTATCTGCATACAAGTAAGGAACAACGATATAAACTAGAGCATGTCAGTTGTGTACCATAGTTCAGTGTAATTCGGAAGCAAGTCAGCGCATCAACATTCCTAGACGGTTTTTTATCGACAGCCACCATACTATCAACTCCAGCACATTGAGTGTGTAGTATGGCTGAAACGGAGAAAACCCATTGGTAGGGATTACAGAGGATCAAGATTACAAATAACAATGCTATGAGTATTTTAGATGAACTGCAGTAAAGGAAACATTCCACAAACAAAATCACCGAGCTAGAAACAAACTCAACAAGGTCGGTGATTTTCCTAAAAAAATATATGCCGCAATGTTCACTAACTTTGGTGCCGAAGAATGGGTTGACAAGACTTCGGAGAATGGGCTTTTTGCTACAAATTCCACACAGCCCAATGACTAAAACCCCAGTTAAATAACTTACTCACTAAATCAACCGATCCCTATTTTTGACTCAAAAAATAACGCTGATGGTCAATTGATGATCAACTCTCGCTAGAAATAAATAAAACCCCAGCTACAGGGCGTATATTTTACTATGGTGCCGAAGGTGGGATTCGCTTAAGGCCCGAAGGTTGTGAGTTAGTAGGTTCTCACAGTAATAAGCATGAAAGCAATAGTCAGAGCTCCTTAAGCGTCAATCCTACCACTTCAATGAAGTAGGAACAGAAGAATCTGCGCTACTCCTCTCCCAGTGGGGTCTAGTAGATGAAACAGTCGAACGATTCAAGATAGGCTACTCTCCTGTGGACAAGCACTTCATTCAGAATCAGCTGCAAAACCAAGGTTTCCATAGGGAGTTGATTTACCGTAGCGGGATTATCAGCAATCAGGGATTCGATCATTTCCAGGGGAGACTTGTCTTTCCTTACTAGAAGAATCATCAAGTAGTTTATTTCGCTGCTAGGAAAACAGCTAAGACTCCTCAGGTGGATTGGGGGAAGCCTATGTACAAGAAGCTGCTAACCCATGAGCGGTATGATCACTTCAGCGGTGCCGTGGGAAATCACTGGTTTGTAGGAGTAGATAACGAGGTGGGCTCCTAAGGAAAGATTGGATCTTAGCCACACGGGCCAGATGACGCATAGTAATAGAAGCAATTCCTTGACTGAACAACTGCCCACTGATACTGAGTTTCTATCCGCAATTCAGGCCGCTGCGAGCAACCGAACTTCAAAGGATTAAGCTCCCATGGATGTAAGAACAAGTTAGCAATACAAGGTTTAGGTGTGTGCAGGAAACAGTTGACAGTTTGCCGAATGTTAATATAGCCATAATTCGTACTAGATAACACTGCTATAGATTAGTCGTGCCTATCTGTAGTGCGGGAGGGAGTGAATTCGGTGACTGGTGATCAGCTAAGGAACTTGTTTTCTGGGATAAATATCTGGAAACGAGGTGATGAGAGAGCACCCCATAAGCCGCTGGTGCTTCTCTACGCGTTGAGCAGACTACAGAGCAATACGCGATGGCTCCCGTATAAGACCGTAAAAGACGATGTTGGTCAACTCTTGCTTGAATTTGGTCCCACTCGTTCGACAAAGGTGATTGATCCGTTCCTACGCTTGGTTAACGATGGACTATGGGATTTCACTGGAGCCAGCGCCGCAGATTTACTTAGTCAATTTAAGGAATCTATTTTGTTAGATAACGGAGTTAGTGGCGGATTCAATGATGAGGTCTATAACGAATTGATGAATGCTCCAGATCTGGTTAAAGAACTCGCTGAAAGCCTTCTAAACGAGCACTTTCCCGAGTCATTGCATGAGGACATTCTCAATGCAGTCGGGCTAGATCTTAATAATACAACAAAGTCAGTTAGAGATCCCGCCTTTCGCAAAAGAGTTATGCTTGCATATGAGTACAGTTGCGCAGTTTGTGGCTTTAACATTAGGTTAGGGAATGCTCCTGTGGCCTTAGATGCGGCTCACATTAAATGGCACACATCTGGTGGGCCAGACATAGAGCGAAATGGTCTGGCATTATGCTCTATGCACCATAAGTTGTTTGATCGTGGAGCATTTACATTGATAAACACTAATGGAAAATATATTGTCAAGGTGGCCCAGCAAGCGTATGGGACATCAGGCTTTGATGAATGGCTTATGAGATACCATGATAAAAGTATTCGTCAACCACAGAGTCCTGCATGCTATCCAGAAAGCAGTTTTGCCGAATGGCATTGGCGAGAGGTTTTTAAGGAACCTTCACGGTATTCAGTGTAGAGCCTATGAGGTGGATTATACGAGGGATGTGTCGGTATGAAGAAGGTAACAGCAGCACTAATAAGATCAGGTGAGAGAATTCTAGTAGCCAAGAGAAAAGCGACCGATCGGGTTCCCTTAAAGTGGGAGTTCCCTGGAGGTAAGATAGAAGATGGAGAAAGTCCAGAGGAATGCTTAAGAAGAGAGATACAGGAAGAGCTAAACATAGACATTACTGTTAAGGATTTTTTTGGAAGCAGTGTCTATCATTACGACCACGGCACGATTGAGCTGCTTGCTTACTGGGCAGAGTCTGCTCCTAATCAAACGATAACTCCTTTATCGCACGAATCAGTGGAGTGGGTTAGAATTAGTGCTCTAGGCTCATATGACTTTGCTCCAGCAGACAAACCATTTGTGGAGAGGCTTAGGGGGGAAGATCATGATTCATGAGCATGGGCTCGCTCTGGGAGCTGTTTTGACAAATCGCCAATTGATGGACGTTTTCAAATGCGGTGTATCGGGTGGGATGCGCCGGTCTCGGGCTACAAATTCCTTGATTATCATATCTGATCCCACTAAAGCGACCTATGAGGACAGGTGGGAAGGAGAAGTTTTCCACTATACAGGAATGGGGCTTGAGGGCGACCAGAGTCTAGATTATGCCCAGAACAAGACCCTAGCACGCTCCTCAGAGTTAGGGATAGACTTATTCCTTTTTGAGGTGCAGATTAAGATTTATAGGGGCGTTTGCTCCCTAGTGTCACCTAGTCCTGCTATGTCTATTTAGCAGGCTTTTCTCTTTTTCGGTGCGTTACTGTGTCGATCTAATTCTTGCTAATTATGGAAAGTTTATTAGCAAAACAATTACCCTCCAAGAGTAATCTTTACAGGGATTTGGAACGATTTAATACCTCAGGAAAAATGGAGCCTCTTACCTAGCAAATACAGCAGACATGTGGTTGAAGGTACTAAGTTACAATATCTTGTTAGTACTAATGTCATATTCGCCCGAAAACTACCAGACTTGTAGCATTGCCAAACTACAACTCTGGTAGTTTTCGGGGCTAATAGTAAAGCACGCAAGAAAACTTGCCTTGAGACTTGGCGTACAAAGACTTGTGGCACACAAAACTAGCACTATAGATCGTGTTAAGACAGCCTCTTCAGCATAACTAATCGATTACGCGTCTAACAACGCTTTGTATTAAAACCGGGGTAAACCTTGGTCTCCATGAAAATCTACCAACCCAAAATACCATTATATAAAATTACACGGGGTATCTTAGAGCACCCTTGCGAAATTTCGGTTTAACCGGCCATAGGTTCTCTCATTGGCATTTAGTTCTCTAGTTAACGAGTACTACCCATAACTTCCCTATTAATTCCTCCAGGCATCAAGTTTGGTAAGAGCATAAGAGTGTTGTAATCTAACTGGATCAGAAATCTCTTGGCAAGGGCGTGTGTGAATATATTCTGGTCACAGAAGTTCCTCGGCTTAAAAATTAAGTTCGAAGCTACTTTATGAACGCTTATATTTCCAAGTATTCTGTCTAGATCTAATCTTGTAAATAATAATGGCTCAATTGAACGTTGTATTAGGGTTAGAGAGTCCTCGTTACTTTGGAATTTGTCTATAGAGGCCTGCATCTTTTCATTCGAGGTATTACTACCTAGGCTCGTAAACGCAAGGTATAATAAGGACTTCATTGTATGGCACTGATTATCGTTAAACGTTTGGGGCATTGAACAGGAGAGGGGTAGAAGGTATGTTAGGAAGTTTAGCATTACTATTAGTGATTGGTTTGCTAGCCAGCAAGATTGTAGTATTGTTGCGGTTACCTGGGTTGTTAGGAATGCTTTTCGTTGGAATTGTGTTAGGGCCATATGCCTTGGACGTTTTGGCCCCAGGGTTATTACATATTTCTCAAGAACTAAGGTCCTTGGCATTGATCATTATTCTCTTAAGGGCAGGTTTAGGACTAAAACGAGAAAATTTAATCCAAGTCGGTAGTGCTGCTATACGATTAAGTGGTATCCCTTGTATTCTTGAAGGTGCTACTGTAATGTTGTTAAGTCATTGGTTACTTGGTTTTACTTTTGCTGAAGCAGGAATGCTAGGGTTTATTATAGCAGCTGTATCGCCTGCGGTAGTAGTGCCAGGGATGCTGAGCTTGAAGGAACAAGGTTATGGTGAAGACAAACAGATCTCCACATTGATACTAGCTGGAGCTTCTATAGATGATGTCTTTGCTATTACTCTTTTTACTTCCTTTCTGGGATTAGCAGTTCAGGGAGAAACAAATGTATTGTTAGAACTTGGCAGGATACCATTGAGTATTGGAGCGGGTATTCTCGGTGGCTTGTTGGTCGCTGTATTGTTACTTAAACTCTATCAGTTTAAGCCACTGAATACACGCAATACCGAGAAGCTTTTATTAATGTTGGCTTTATCTATCATTTATTTTGAGGTTGGGGAGTATATTGGCATAGCTAGTTTACTAGGGGTAATGACTATTGGTTTGGTTATTTTAGAAAAACGACAGAAATCAGCCGTTCAGTTCTCGGAAAAGTTAGCCAGGGTTTGGGTTTTGGCCCAAGTAATTCTCTTTACTTTAGTTGGAGCAGAGGTAAATATCTCCGTTGCCCTTGAAGCAGGTATAATTGGAGCTGTTATCATTGGAGTAGGCTTAATTGGGCGTAGCATCGGAGTTTGGTTAGCCACGTTAGGAACGGAATTAAATGGCAAGGAGAGGGTTTTTTGTATGATTGCTTATATGCCCAAGGCTACTGTTCAGGCCGCAATTGGCGCTATTCCCTTAGCTGCGGGAGTAGAAGTAGGTAATATTATTTTGGCCATTGCAGTCCTAGCAATTTTAATTACAGCTCCTCTTGGTGCCATAGGGATTAAGATCGGCGCTCCGGTCCTTTTACAAAAACCGGAAACGCCAGCTTCTAGCCCATAAGCAACGGTTTAGCTTCTCCATCACAAACTAGCCATTGCATCAGTATTTGAGCATCGAGAAAACCTATTCCAATTGTTCAAAGCCACACGGATCAAGAATCACGTACCGATTCCGAGGGAACTAGTTAGACTTTTGCTCAAAGGCTTGTATATGTTGCGATACGACGCTTCGCTGATTTTTAATATTGGATAAAGGAAGGATAACTGAATATATTAATCGAAATCTTGGGGTAAGGAAAAGATCTAGACAAAATCGGGATTTGGCGGTTCACTTGATGTCTAATCTCGTGATTTTGGGAGTAAGGTTGGCGGGAATAGGGATAGAGGCTAAAATGCTAGAAGATGAAATACAGCTGTACCCATTTACTGAACAAAAATCATCTTTTAAAGGGATATGTTTTTAACCGTGACTTAATGGCTGGCATGGTAGCGATTTAAACGGAACAAGAACCGCTAAATAAGTTAGATTACTTCTGCGTTAAAGCCTAGCCCAAGGTTTTAGGGGTAGCAGTAAAAAAGACAGAGTATGAACAATATGGAGGTGTGAGAATTACGGATAGCAACATACAGAGTTCTATCTTAGATGATAGACAGACGAATCGGCAAGTGAGAACAACTATTTTGAGGCTAGCTTGGCCAGTTGTGATGCGTATGCTTTTTCAGGGAATTGTGGGAATGGTCGATATTATGATGGTTGGTCGGTTGGGACCTTCGTCTATAGCTGCCGTTTCGGTTGCTAATCGGCTGGTTTTTATTTTAATCGGAGCGCTGCAAGCTCTTGCAGTGGGTGCCACAGCATTGGTAGCGCAGTATACTGGGGCAGGTAGAAAAAAGCAAGCAAATCAGGTTGTTTGGCAAGCCTTGATGGGTGCCTTTTTGTTAGCGGTGTTACTAAGCACGATTGGATTAATCTTCGCACCGAGTATGATCCGGGGGATGCTCTCTCTGATGGAGAATATAGATGAGTCCGTGGTGCAACAGGCTACTATCTACCTGCGTATTATTCTAATCTCCATGATTTTTGGACTACCGCAAATTCTAATTAATGCTATTTTTCAAGGTTTTGGTGATATGAAAACGCCCTTATACATCATGACAATTGGTAATCTCCTTAATGTAGTGGGCAATTATGTATTAATTTTTGGAGTAGGTCCGTTTCCTGCGCTTGGAGTAACTGGTGCGGCTATTGCCACTGGATTTGCTCGGGTTGTGGGCTGTTCTATCGGTCTTTTTTTTCTTATCCGGGGAACCGCTTATACGAGACTAGACCTCAAGCAGATTTCATTTTGCTTGAATGTTAGAATTCTTAGGAATATCTTAGGGATCGGTATTCCGGCATCGTTAGAGCAATTTACTCGTCAATCAGTCATGATAGTTTACTCTTTTCTCGTTGCTAGTTTAGGTACGTTGTCGCTAGCAGCCAATGAAATATTGATGAATGTTCAGGCAATATCTTTCATGCCTGGGTTTGGCCTTGGGGTAGCTGCGACAACTTTAGTTGGGCAAAGCCTGGGTGCGAACAATAAGGAGTTAGCGGAGCGATATGGTCTCGAGACAATGAAGTTAGGCGTGTTGGTGATGGGATCTGCTGCAGTGATATTCCTTATTTGGCCCCAATTATTAATAAGCTTGTATACCAACGATCCTCAAGTGCTTAGAGAGGCTACTTCGTCTATGCGAATTGTTGGGTTCTTACAGCCACTAGTTGCAGTATATATTATTCTGGCTGGGGCGCTACGGGGAGCTGGTGATACTAAGTGGGTGCTTTATGTTACCTTCATCGGCAACTGGGGAGTACGTCTTGTTCTAGGTGTTATCGTGGCATTTTACTTTAGTTTTGGTTTGATTGGCTTCTGGGTGGTCAATGCAATCGATATAGCTGTTCGAGCGCTGTTGATTTTCTGTCGTTACCGTAGCGGCCTGTGGAAAACTAGAGTGATTGAAGATGTACGTGTACCATCGAAAGAGACAGTTGTAGTCGGTCCTAGTGGTTTGAAGTAAGAGCCTCCTGCGATTAGGTAACGAAGGTCTACAACGACATGGGCGAAGAGAGTGATGGATCTAATGATAGATCGAGGACTGAACAAAATGGTCTAACATTACTTTTCTGTTCGTTTGGTTTGTTTCTTCTGATACAGGTCATTATCGGCTTCAGAGAGCAATTGCTCAATGGTTATTTCATGTTTTCTACTAATAGATGCGGCACCCATTGTGATGGACAGCGACCAGGGTTTTCCAGACAAAGAGTTATGAGTTTTAATCTCTTGCTCTAGCCGCAAATTACTGGCATCTACTCCATCTGAGCTCGTACCTATAGCCAAAATAGCGAACTCATCACCACCGAAGCGTGACACCACATCACTATCGCGAAACGTCTTCCTTAGTAGCTCGCCGGCTTTGTAAATGGCATAGTCACCT
>SKHL01000024.1 GCA_007116995.1 Limnochordia bacterium | reverse complement strand
TTAACGGGCTTATAATCCGAATATCTGAATGCACCAGCGGAATGAAGCACTGCCGTAGCATTTATAAGTCCGGTTCCAGAGTGGCCGTATCGGGTTCTCCTCAGTAGCTTTATCAGATTATTTATACCTTCTATTGGTCCGTTACTAATGCTTCTGTTGAGGGTGGCATTCTTAACTGCCTCGAAGTCAGCCCCCAGACCTCTCGCATACTGTTCAAACGAATCCACGCCGCATACCTTGTAATGGTCGATAAACTCAGTCAGCCCAGTGGGTTTAGTTATAATATGATGTTTATGCCTAAACTTAGTGAGGAAAACGTACGCATCTCTTTAGAGAATGGTACATCGTATGCAGTTGCCATGGTCTCTAAGCGTGAACTAGGCGTAGACTTTGTAGCAGATGGTCCTGCACCACATATTAGTAAAATAGACGTGGATCAAGAAGCAAATTCTATAACGATTACAGGATCTTTCTACGATGTAATCGAGTGGGTTGCTAATGGAGCTATAATTGCTACAGGAACCACGATTGATCTAAACGACTACGAAGCTCAAGTAAGCAATTATGTTCGTGCACAACTAAAAGGACCAGGTGGTATTGCATTTACACAACCCTTTGGGATTGTTGTAAACAACTAAATCCAGGTCAACAACTAGGTGGGTCAGAAGGAATATTTTCTGACTCACCTACACAAACCAACAATTATGCCGCAACAGAATTTACAGGAGGTTTTGTTCATGGGGAAGCCGCAGATCGTCTGCATAATCCTAATCGTATTCCTGATAGGCGTTAGCACTATAGCTAATGCAGCAGTACACAGTACATCGACAGCGCATTAGGAGCTGCTATGGATGTTTCGATTTCCATTGCATCTGCCCTCCATGAACTTGCCATAAAAGACAAAAACATGTCGCTTAAACAGATTATTAACCATGGACTTAGCATAGGCAAAGACATTATGGGTACAATGGCAAACACGCTAATTCTTGCTTATACCGGTGGTTCTCTGTCAATGATCATTATTTTTATTGCTTTTCAAAAATCTATCTACGAGATTGTGAACCTAGACTCTGTTGCCACAGAAATAGTACGGGACATGGCAGGTAGTATTGCACTATTTTGCGCAATACCACTAACATCCATAAGCTTTGGTTCTATCGAAATGCTCACATAGCTAAGAAACAAATCGATAGAGGTGAATTGCTATGGAACATAGTCTAATGATCTGTAGTATGATAATATTAGTCCAATTGCTAATCGTCTTTGCGGCGTATGCTTGTCCCCATTATGATGAATATGGAGATCAGTATTTCCAGGTATGGATGTAATTCTAATTGGTAATAGGTATTTCAACCTTCACCTTGACTACCGCGCTTTTTTTGCTGAGGAATTAATGATTCCTACGGATGTATCTGACATATTTCTAGATGTGATCATCGTTCCCATACCTCAACACCGAAAAGCAGAGTACCTAAACCAAATAAACTACGGACACGTTGATGAAAACAAAATTATTGGAAACAAAATTCTTGGAAACGAAATTATTAATGTGGCTTCCCTCACAATTACCACTTGGTATGATAATGGCGCAGAAACAAAAGAAGCAATAATAGTGTTTCTGCCGATCAAAATCGAGTTTGGCTTAAACGATCTAAAGGATATACATTTCTACATAGATAAGTGCGGATACTATAGCCCTCTAACCCATTTATTGTCATAAGCAATCCTCCGTTCTAGTTACTTTACAACAATTTGAAGACAGGGCACTAGTTGACTTTACAAAGTTCCTCTACAATGAGATACAGAGGCAGTATAGAGTAAACTTAAATTTGGAGGGATTTTCTTGGAACGATCCAACCTAGTACTACAGGAGTTCTTAATACTAACTAAGGATCAACGAATTGAGGTAATTCTTCACTCGTATGGAGTATTCCTAATGACTAAATTACTAGCAAAAACTCGGAACCTAAACCCTGATTTAGCCTGTGTAGCAGGCTTACTTCACGACATTAGCAAAGTTGTTGATGGTGTAGATGACTTAACCCATGCCAAGCTAGGAGCAGCTAGGGCAAAAGCAATGCTAGGAGACAACAAACTATTTTCTGGAAACGAAATTGCCATAATCGAACAAGCAATTAAGCACCATATGGAGAAGGTTGCCTTACATACACCCTACGATGAGCTACTAAAAGATGCAGATGTTCTCGAAAAATATCTATCCCAGACAACCGATGATTGGACAAGTATTCATGGGAAACGATTAGCGTCATTGCCAAGGGAATTTAGGGGTGCATAGATTACTACGCAAAGAGAACAGACCTGCGGGCAAGGTATGGTACGATTGTAATCCCAAACCCGGCACCAAATACTCATCGTAAAAGGCTAAAGCACACTACTAGACGCTTTAGCCTTTCTAAATACATCTTACAGCAACTTTTCAATTTGACCTTTGAGCTTCAGCGGTGACACGCTCGGAGCATATCTTCCAACCACGTTTCCCTCGGAATGCACCAAGAATTTCGTAAAATTCCACTTAATAGCAGAACCAAACAGACCCGATGATTGTTTTTTCAAGTACTTATATAAAGGATGAGCACTAGGACCGTTTACCTGCAGCTTCTGAAACAGAGGGAATGTAACTCCATAATTCAATTCACATATGGAACGAATGTCTTTCGATTCACCTGGCTCCTGATTCATGAACTGATTGCAGGGAAAGCCGAACACAACAAATCTTCTGTCCTTATAGGTTGTATATAGTTCTTCAAGTTCCTTAAATTGGGGTGCGAAGCCGCATTTCGTTGCGGTGTTTACGATCAATAAGACCTTACCTTTGAATTCACTTAAACGAATCAAGTTTCCTTTTATATCATTAACTTCAAAATCATAGAATCCCATGAAACCACTCCTTCTTTGATAACTAATGCCTATTGTTATCTATAGTATACACTGAAATGTATCGTTCCCTATTTTATTAACGGTACAGTTATCTTCGGTTTAAATATAGATTGTAGCATAGTTTGCGTTGTGTAGGCCTCTGGATCACTAATTTTAGGCAGAAACACGATTAACACCAAGAAACGTAACAGGCCAGAAACAAGGAACAGAATGTGAAACCGGTTAAGTGGTGAACCAGCAACCGATACATTCAGAGATGCAATCATAGGACTAATTTTAGCTAAAAACATCCCTGCTAACACATAGGATAGTGATTGCCCTACGATATTTGTTATCAGAGAAAAATTAGCCAGATAGGCTGATCGATTCTTGCTTGGGCTGATTCGCATTAACATGCTAACGGAACCAAGGTCGAGAGCAGGCTGCATCGGCCACAGCTACCTTTTTGTTCCGCCAATTATTTCGTTCTCTACCGCGAGAATTGGCAGAAGCAGCGGTGTTAGATGGGGCTACGGCAATGAGCTTTTTTTGGAAAATTGTCCTTCCCCTTGCCAAGCAAACAACAGCAGCGCTATTTGTTGTACTATTTATATACGGATGGAATCAATATTTATGGCCACTCTTAATTACCCAGTCGCGCTCCTTAGAAGTGGTAGTAGTAGGTATCCAAAGACTAGTACCTCAGAGCGGAACAGAATTGCCGAATTGGAACGTTATGATGGCAGCAGCTATGATGGCGTTATTTCCTCCTATTGTTCTAATTGTATTAATGCAACGATACTTAGTACAAGGTATTTTAGGATCAGATAAATAAGAAAGCAGGAGATGTCAATGATTTCAGTAAAGGTAATTGCCCATCGTGGTTTCTCGACAAAATCGCCTGAAAACACACTAGCTGGATTTCAATTAGCTCTCGAACTAGGCGCTGCTGGTATTGAACTAGATGTACACTTATCTAAGGACCAACATATTGTTGTATGCCACGATGAAAAGGTCGATCGCACCACAGATGGAAAGGGCCTTATCACTGCATTAACTATAGAGGAGTTAAAAACTCTAGATGCTGGATCGTGGTATGCGCCTAATTACACAGGAGAAAAAAATCCCTGTTTATCCGAGGTTTTAGATATCGTTAAGGGTAGCGAAAAAGTAGTAAATATTGAACTAAAGAACGCAATTATTGATTATCCAAACTTAGAAAAGGAAGTAGTAACACTAGTTCAACAATACGATATGGACGACCAAGTAATCATTTCCTCTTTTAATCTATAGCTTGTTAACTGTTAAATCGATGACTAGCAAAATACGTGTTGCTCCCCTATATGTCGCAAGGTTGTATAAACCATGGGTCTATGCAAACAGTATCGGAGCAGACGGCTTGCATCTGTATCATGCAGGTCTAAAAGCTGCTGATGTTAAGGTCATGCAAGAGTTAGGTCTATTTGTGAATGCATGGACGGTTAATTCGACTACAGAGATGACGCACATGCTTGATTTAAACGTAGATGGCATTATTACCGATAATGTCCAATTACTACTAGAAGTTTTAGGAAGAATACAGAAAAAATCTGAGATAAGTGTAGGTAATTTATTATGAAGCGTAAAGTTTTGTTTCTGTGTACAAAAAATTCTGCTCGAAGTCAAATGGCAGAAGCGGTCTTGAATCACAGGAGTGATGATCGATTTGTGGCACTGAGTGCAGGCTCAAGCCCTGCTGAGCAAATTCATCCTGAGGTTGTTAGATTGCTTAGCAAAATTGGATTCGATGTTAGCGATAAGAGTCCAAAGTCTGTCAATTTATATGCTAAAGAAAATATAGATTTTGTAATTACGCTTTGCGATAGGATGAAAGAAGAGTGTCCGGTATTTCCCGGACAACCTATTGTCGCTCATTGGGGCATGCCAGATCCTGCAGATGTCCAAGGTACCGAGGAAGAACAACGGGCAGTATTTAGCCGTACATTAAAAGAGATATCTCACAGGATTAATTTGTTTTTAAATTTACCTATGGAAAAGCTTGATCGTCTAGCTTTGGAGATGAGAGTTAAGGAAATAGGGAAGAGCTAAGATGGAAAAAGGTTTTTCGCTTTTAAATATCATGGTTGAGGAGAGTTGATATGGACAACAACACGTCTAAAATAGTAAGTTCAGATTTGGCAATGCTTTACAGAGTTGGGGGATGGGCTGCTCTGCTGCATCTGGTTTCGATCGTGGCTCTCCTTAGCGCGCAATTGCTCGGTCCGAGACCGACCACGGCTGAGGAGTATTTGCTTATTCAGCAAAGTAGCTCTCTAGAGGCATTGCTACGTGGAGATTTTTTGCTGCTGTTCCTAATTGGAGCCTATTTAGGCACTTTTCCTGCACTCTATGTGGCTTTGAAGCCTATCAATCCGGTAGCTGTCTTCTTTGCGACTTTGTTCACTTTTATTGCGGTCACGGTTGCCTTTACTAATGAATCGTCCTTTAGCCTGTTGCATCTAGGTAAGCAATACGCAGCTGCTAACAGCGAAGTCGTACGCACTCAGCTTGTGGCAGCCGTTGAGGCCATTATTGCCGCTAATAGTATGTGGCACAGTTCGGGTGCGTATATGTCAGGATTTCTTCTGCAAGGTGCTGGGGTGATCATTTCGCTCGTTATGCTACGTAGTAGAAATTTCAGCAAAGTGACTGCTATCGCTGGATTGTTGGGTAATGCACTCGATTTGGGCCAGCATATGATTCATCCTTTCACGCCAGACTTCTCAAGTATCATTCACCCGATCATGGGGATATTCTATTTTGTCTGGTTTCCATCGCTAGCGCGTGATCTGTTCCGAATATCGAAAACGAAGTAAATTTACAATAACTTGATAAGTTTATGGTAGGGAATTTTGCAATCCAGCCTCATACTAGGAAGTAGTGTAGTTGTAGCTATTTAAACATTAAAGTAGAGGTGGAAGGGATGCTCGATAATGTTAGATGGAAATTATACATACGTCAAGCGGCTGGCTTCTTTAGACGACACTTTCCCATTAACAAACACATTTGTATTGTTCATCACAATGGCGCTGATGGAGTTGCTGGCTCTGTTATTCTGACGGATGCTGTTTCACGAATAGGCGGTACTGTTACTTCTATTGCAGTAGAGAAGCTTTATCCAGCCCTTATTGAAAAAATACACTCGAGTCAACAAGGATTAGTTATCTACTTAGATTTGGCTAGTAACTGTGCAAGTAGTGTAATGATGATAAACCAGGGAAGATGCCATGTATTGATTATAGATCATCACCTACCTGTTAATGCTCAATGTCCTTTCTTATATCACTGCAATCCATGCTTAATTGGACTTAGAGGAGATAAGCATATTGCATCATCTGGATTAGCGTATCTACTTGTTAATGAACTGGGATTATCCAACAAGGACTTGAGCTTTCTGTCAATCGTTGGTGCCATTGCCCATCGACAAGATCGAGGTACGTTACAAGGTCTAAACTATGGTCTGTATAAGAGAGTGGAGAAATCAGGGCAGCTTATTACACACAACATCGAGTATCCACGTGATAGTTTAATCCAAACACTTACTTGGTCATGTCAAAGTCAGTCGGTGACATTAGCTGACTTCGTGTCTGATCTTGACAAACTAGGTTATACTTCCGCTGGTGTGGAAATAGCCAGGAAGCTATGCACAATTGGCTACAGCGATTTACACCTTAACAAAGTTCAAGAGGTTAACAAAAAGAAAAACGAGCAATATCAACAACTAAGGGATTTGATCTCTCAGGGAGGTTTGAGGCAGTCTAACTCCTTACAATGGTTTTGTCTCGATAATCGCTTTGACTCTATGAGCCTGAAGGCGATTTGGGAGTTTATGACTCAAATACAGCATGAGGACTTTTTTGAACCGTATAAATATATTGTCGCTTTTCGCCGGATCCCAACGGTATTCCCCGAAATTGGGTTAGTTAAACTAAATAGCACTGAAGCACTAATCCGGTTGCCTGCTGTTCTGGAGCAGAGAATGTATATGAAAAGTGAACCAAGTTTGTTGGATTTTGTAGCACAAGCTACTCATAGTATTGGGGGGGTGGTCGATAGTTGTCATAGCCATGTAGCAGCTATTACAATACCTAACGGCTCTGAAACTACTCTACGTGATGCGATGCATCAATATCTAAGTCGATCTAGATTGCAAAGTAGAGCTACTGGCTAGATCATGACAAATCAAAAGGGGGGAATTCCATGAGTATCTTGACAAAGGGCCAAATTTCACCAAAGCATTCTGCGTTTAGACCTGAGGGAGTATTTTCTGGTGTATTATTAGTATCCGATATGGATGGTACATTATTAGACTCTAACGAGCAGGTAAGCCCAGAAAATATCTTAGCTCTAAACTACTTCGTTGCTGAAGGGGGACTTTTTACTGTTGCGACTGGACGTATGTTAGCTAGTGTTCAGCCCTATTTTTCGTATCTACCCATAAATGCTCCGGCTATTCTCTATAATGGTGCACTAATATACAACTTTAGAACAAGAGAATCGATAGCTAGCTCTATACTGTCTGTTAGTATAAGAGATGCAGTGTCTGCCATTAGTCACAGATTTCCTGGGTTAGGTATTGAAGTATATACTGTCAATGGAGACGTATATCCTCTAGTAGAAAACGATTATATATATAGACACCTACAATTAGAAAACATAGAATTTAGTTGCGATTCTTCTTGTATTAAAGAGGATTGGCTTAAAGTAGTGCTATATTTTAAACCTGACTTAATAGCGGAATTAGAGCAGTGTCTAAAACAGATAGAGCCTGGGGTCACCATAGTTCGATCAGCACTCCATTCCTTAGATTTGATGCCTATACAGGTGTCTAAAGGATCGGCTATTGACATACTAGTACACCATCTTGGAGTACAGTTTAGTAATGTGTTAGCGGTTGGCGATAATTTAAATGATCTAGAAATGCTACAAAGAGTAAGGAATAGCTTTGCTGTAGATAACGGTCATTTAGAAGCTAAGAATGCTGCCAGATATGTCTGTCCACATCATGATAATCATGCAATTGCTGAGATTATTTACTGGTGTAGAGACACTTATCTGAATAAAGGTGCAACTAGAAAGAACGAAAATATATTGGAAATAAAAGGAGGACAATATGTTGTATAAAACCTTAAGGTACTATGCAATTGATGTTTTATAGGCATTTGCGTTGGTTATTGCACACGAATGATATTCACGGAAGAATAGAGGCCCATACTCCGAGAGGTGCACAATCTCCTATAGGTGGTTTAGTTCATGTTGTTCATGTAGCTGCTTCGCATGCTTTGCTAGGGCAACGTATGAAGTCCAATATGGGACCTACAGATACCAACACAAGCTGGGAAGCTGCTAAGTTTGAAGTATGTGCTCATAAATGGGCTGAACTTGGTGAAACTGGATACGGTGTGAGTTTGCTTAAGACGTTTATGATAAATATGGAGAGTACGTAACCATGAACCCAAAAAGGAATTGTCGTTATGTGTTCTCTGGAGATCTTAAATAGTGACTCACCTTTCTGAGCAGATGTCCCAAGGATGTTGCGCCTTGCATCCGATATAAATTATACGAACAACCACGAGTTCATAATTAAAAACTCGTGGTTGTATTATATAAAATTTTAAAATAAGGGGAAAAGCCTCTAAAGCCTAGTCATCAGTAGCTATAGAATGATCAGTTCCTTTCTTCGTAAATAGCAGACCTGAGATAATTGCAGTAAATGGGCTTACTGTAACAAGTCCAAAACTACCAATAATGGTCTGCATAATCTCTTTAGACACATACCGCAGATTTAAGATATCAACAATTGGTGTTCCTTGAGCCATGAATACCATGAGTAATCCTAGGAAACCTCCAGTATATGCAAATAACAGCGTTGTTGTCATGGTTCCAACTACTGCTTTACCTACATTTAAACCTGATTTGATAGCATCTTCCGTTGATATATCCGGTTTACTCTGTACCACTTCATACACACTTGCTGATATGTCCATCGCAAGGTCCATAAGGGCGCCTGCTGATCCGATAAATATAACAGATATGAGAATGTTGGTTAAATTGAGATGTGCATAGCCAGCATACAACAACGATTCAGAAAAAGGTAATACTGCTCCGTGAATATTGAAGCTACGACTAAAAATTAATGCTAATATACATGTTAATATGGTACCAGATAAAGATCCTAGGATAGCTGCAACAGATTTGCGATTGAGGCCTCCTACTAGGAGCAACACAACTATGGTGAGAAATGTGACAAGGATCAAAGAAACCACAATGGGGTTTGCTCCCCGTAATGTGTAAGGAATTAGTATCTTCCAGATAGATAATATAGTTAGGATAAAAGAAACAATTGCCTTCACACCTGTCCATCGGGCAAAGAGTATAAGTAATAGCATAAACAATCCAAACAGGATAATTTCTACGTTTATGCGAAAGTGGTCGATTAGTGTTACATAGCGAATTTGCTGGTCCTGTGAATACTCTACAACTGCTAAAGCTTTTTCTCCGGGGGCGAAAAATTTATCGAAATCAAGACGTCCTGTTAAATCGTTGCGCGCAGTAACTGTACTACCTTTAAATGGTCCCCAAATAACTTTTACGTCACAAAGTTGCGTCCCTAAGTTTATAAAACTCCCAGTAGTATAAACCATTGAATTGTCTACAGCTTCAATCTTGGCGATGGTGCGAATGCTATTTGGAGTAACATACGTGTCAAACCCTGTCGGAATGATGGCTAAAACACATATAGCAAGTACAATGATCAGGGTGAAAATTACATCCACGGTAAGAATTGGTTTTTTCATTAGTAACATCCTTTCAATAAAATGACTTCACGGAAGATAACAATTCATCTTCCGTGAAGCCGTGCAGAGGTCTTACAATCCTGAAGCTACACGTAAGGTGTCAGGTACATTGCTATTTGCAATTCCCATTATTTGAACAACCTTGCGATAGATATCAGTATTGTCATAGAACCCTGTAAACAATTCGGAGCCAGCGCCTATTGCATATATTGGAACAGGTAGTCCTGTATGTGCAAACGAACTGTAGTTTAACCCTGCTTTGTTGTTGACAATGTGTGTTAATGCAATTGTCAAAGGCTCATAGCCACCATACATGATTCTTTCACGATCTGTATAGTTTCTTTCGTCCCGAGGAGTCATAGTCTGAGCTAAGGCATCCCGCAGGCGCTGTAGTTCAGAATCAGTTAGGATTCCTTCAGAATACTCGTTAGCGTTAGGATCATCCTCTGTTACAAGACCGTAAGCAATACGGATCTGTGGCAGTAGGTGTTCAAGTTTAGCGTCAGTTTTAGAATTCGTACTACGGTAGTTGTTAACGATCTTGTTGAACTCCCTATGAGACATGGTTACTCGCTCTATTACCTGGAAAAATGTTCTGTAGCCTGTACCTGCAAAGCCGATAGTCATTCCACCGCACTCATGATCCCCTGTCACAATAATTAAAGTGTCATTCGGATAATTATTATACACTTTTACTGCTTCCTCGATAGCTTGAGAGAAGGCAATGGTATCTCTAATAGAAGCTGCTGCGTCATTTGCATGTCCAGCCCAGTCAATTTTACCAGATTCCACCATCAGGAAATATCCTCGAGGATTGTCCAAAACCTGAATACCGGTTTTAACAAAATCAACCAACCCTAGTTCCCCAGGTTTACGATCTAGTTCATAGTTTAGAGCCTGTCCATCTAAAATCGGGTTAATAGCTATGGCTTTGCCAGAATTAGCATTTAGAGCTAAGATCTCTTCATTTGTCTGAGCTACAGTATAACCATAGTCTCGTGCTACGTCTAAGATATGTCTTTGCGTTCCATCACCTTCAGGCCTCATAAAGTCTCCACCACCAAAGTAGTCAAAGCCACTGTGAATCGCTTGTAAGCTAATATCGTAGGCCATACCTCTATGGGGAACTTTAGCATAGAAAGCAGCAGGAGTAGCATGATTTAGAGGAACACTGGAAACGACACCGATCTTGTATCCCATTTTTTTAAGCGCTTCGCTAAAAGGGGTTACTGCTACGGATTTTGTTACGTCCATGTTAATAACTCCACTGAGGGTTTTGATACCACTCGCGACAGATGTAGCTGTGGAAGCTGAGTCAGGTACAAATGAAGATGCATCAAATGTCTGGGCTGCTCCAGCTACTGGGAACTTGGAGAAGTTTAACATTTGTGTGTCGATTGTTCCTGTACTGTTTAGATTCCCTAAAAACATTTCTGCACTGGATACTTGAGGAAAACTCATACCATCACCAATAAAGAGAAACACATACTTGGGGATAGGACCTTGATACTGTGTTTGAGCAAAGGCAGAAGCTGATGACATAACGCTAACCAAAACGACAAGGACAGCAACCAAACAGGCAAATCGTTTTACGTTTAACATTTAGGTTCCTCCTAAGAATTTGTGTGTGCGCACAACTAGATAATATCATAGGATTATTAAGCTATTATTTAGTCCATTCTACTTAGGAGTAACTTGTTCACTAAGTATTATCTCAATTTGGTACATATTAAGGTGTGATTTTTACGTTTTTATTACGTTTGTTAATATAAAGTAGAAAGATCTCCTTTTGCCTAATTTTAACCTGCAAAAGTCAGGGCTAGTGATGCTCTTTGCCAAGATGGTAATGTGATTTAGTCGAATATTTGACAAAAAAGAAACCAAATTATATAATAACTTAGGATTTGATAAACGGACAATGATATACTAGGCTATCTCCTGA
>SKHL01000180.1 GCA_007116995.1 Limnochordia bacterium | reverse complement strand
TTGGCCGGTTGACCACTCTTTCAGGCACTCTACAACTCGACGATCATGAATGGTTATTGAAAACAGACTGTGGGCTGTATGAGATTCACTTTGGCGATCATTCCTACCAGGAAGGAATCGGGTTCTCGCTGCAGGAAGGGCAGTCGGCTGTAGTCTACGGTTATCTGTATGAAGACGATGTTGCTGTAGTCTCTATTACTGCTACCGTAACCTATCAATTCCGCACAGAACTAGGAAGCCCCTTGTGGGCTGGTCGGAATAGAATGAATCGCCAAGCGATTACAGATGAATTTCAGGAAACTAGCGCTTTTGGAACTGAAGAAGGATATGACGGATTTGAGGAGTTCACCAGCGTGCCTTTGGACGATGCATGTGTGACAGCAGAGGAGGAATAACAATGGGCTCACGTTTACTACTGCTAATTATTCTTGTGACCAGCTTCACTTTGTTTACCACCCCTTCAGTGCAAGCTTGCACGTTTATCTTCAATCATCAAAGAATCGAGGCAACTCTAGGCACTACTGGTACTGTGGCAGTTCGGGTACTAATCGACCATAATGACTGTACGTTAGAGGGCGGAATTGATGGTATGCAGTTTGGCTGGGAAAATGTTCAGGTACTGGCTACTACCCCGTGGAAAGAAGTAAGTAAGGATCTATACGAACGATCCTTTCAGGTCAGTTTATCTAATATAGGAGCTGGGCATTTCATGATCTTCAAGGATTGCTCCAGAGAGGGCTACGATGAGCTGGTCCTGCCCATACAGGTTCTTGCAGGAGGAACCATATGGGATACAGCGTTCAATGGCAAGTATCCGTATACTACACCAGATGAACCAGATTTTATCAAATCCACCTTTACCATCGTGGGTCAGGACCTGATCAACTCTGAATTATCAATTAATGTTCCTGTCGCCGTCCCAGTTACAAACAACGTCAATACAGAAATAGCTGTATATTACCGGCAAAAGGACGATGCTAAGAAAGCAATATTAATTGTCGGTCCTGACTTCTATTACAGATTCTAGCACGTTAGGGAGATGATCACATAAACCTTCATCGACTGATTACACTTACCGTTACTGGCATGCTATTAATCTCAATAACAGTCCTGGGTTTTGGATTTGAAGAGGATTTCTCTAACGAAGACGGATTTGGAAATGCAGGGTTTACGGACGTATTAGCTATCGAAGAACCTTATTTCATCCACGACACACTAGAAAAACTGATTATCTTGATTGCATTTACATTAGCTAGTATTGTAATAGCGACGAAAGCACGGCATTTACGCAAGGTTATGTTGGTTGCGAGTGTAGGTATTATAGGATTCTATATCGGTGGCTTCTTATGTCCGATTGCTGCTGTCCAGAATCTTATAATGAAATACGATAGTGCTTACCTAGTATTGTTTCTTGTCCCTACTTTCTTGGCTATCGCTCTGGGACGTGTCTTCTGTGGTTATATTTGCCCCTTTGGAGCTATGCAGGAGTTTCTTCACATAAGAAAGTGGAGAATCCCAATCTCACAACGTTTTCTTAAAACACTGCAGGTCGGTAAGTACTTTGTACTGGTCTACCTTGTTATCCGAGTGCTAGCTACAGAATCTATCTTCGGGATCAACCTAGCACCTTTTAGCCCACTGTTTCGTTTGCAATGGAATCTTATACCAGTGATGGCCACAATAGCTATTACTCTCAGTTCAGTTTTTATCTACCGGCCCTTCTGTCAGTTTCTATGCCCGCTTGGAGCATATCTAGGATGTGTATCCTTAATTAACAAACGAACAATAATACCCAAAGACTGTCTCCACTGTAATCAATGTAGTAGCCAGTGTGGAGCACAGGCCATCACCAAGGGAACGATTGATAAAAAAGAGTGTTTTGTTTGCGGCGAATGCCTTGCCTCGTGCAACATCATACCCTCAAAACGCTCTCTCCAAAAAGTAGACCTCCACGGTTCATAACCTGGAGGTCTTTAATAGCCCTAAAATACTTTTGGTAGATGGTCCTGAGGTAAAAACTCCTGTTTTCTGATGCTACAAAAAAACCGATGTCTACATCGGTCATTTCTACTCTAAATTTGGTTGCGGGGGCCGGATTTGAACCGACAACCTTCGGGTTATGAGCCCGACGAGCTACCAGACTGCTCCACCCCGCGATAGTTGGTGGAGGGAAGAGGATTCGAACCTCTGAAAGCGTCGCTAGCAGATTTACAGTCTGCCCCCTTTGGCCAACTCGGGAATCCCTCCATATTAAATTAAAGCGCACTCATTAGTTTATCAACTTATTGCAAGTTTGTCAACTAATTATTCTGGAGCCGGCGATGGGATTTGAACCCGCAACCTGCTGATTACAAGTCAGCTGCTCTGCCAATTGAGCTACACCGGCTCACGAACATTTACGAGTATACCACGGCTGATTAGGGTTGTCAATAGCGAACCAGGAAAAATGTGCCACCAATTCGCTGGTTATTATTACTAGAAGTTTACCCAGAAAATAGACGTCACCTGTATCCCGTACCCATGTCTCCAAACTTCAGATTTTCATTGTTTCGATGGTGTCGCCCATGGATGTTTGGCGACAGGAGGACCGAGCTTAATTTGTTTCTCGTTTTTCTAAATATCGTTCCAACTTACGCTTTACTCGTTGTAGCGCATTATCAATGGATTTAACATGACGACATAGATCATCAGCAATCTCTTGATAGCTCTTCCCTTCTAAGTAAAACATGAGAACTTTCCACTCTAGATCACTTAAGAACTCACCCATCTTGTTCTCAATATCTACAAACTCTTCACGGCTGATTACTAGCTCTTCAGGATCAGTGACCTTGGTTCCAGAAATAATATCTAGTAACGTTCGATCCGATTCCTCGTCATATATAGGCTTATTTAAGGAAACATAGGAATTTAGGGGAATATGCTTTTGACGCGTAGCCGTCTTAATAGCGGTAATAATCTGACGGGTAATGCACAACTCAGCGAAAGCACGAAACGATGCTAATTTATCAGAGCGGAAATCACGAATGGCCTTATACAAGCCAATCATACCTTCTTGGATGATATCTTCCCTATCTGCACCAATAAGAAAGTAGGACCGAGCCTTAGCTCGTACAAAATTACGATATTTATTAATTAAATATTCTAGGGCCACATCATTGCTATCACGGGCAAATTCAACGACCTCTTCATCAGTTAAGGTCTCGTATACCGCTATATAATCATTTTGTGCATTTGCATTCACCTACATCGCCTCCATCTGGATATTCAGTTCCAGAGGGTTCCAAGCTGATGTCTTGCCCGAAAGCCCCACTGTTACGCCGTCTTGTCCAACAGCACAGTCCCATTATACACTATGGATTAGGTAGCGTCAAGCACCTCCTAATGGCTCTTAACAGGGCTTTTAATTATTATGCATTCTGTTGGCGTATGATTTCATACAATAATATGCCTCCAGCCACAGCTGCGTTTAGCGATCCGACCTTTCCACACATGGGAATTCGTATCAGATAATCACAGTGTTCCTTAACCAAACGACTAATCCCCTTCCCTTCGCTGCCAATCACCAAGCCTAAGTTACCCGAAAGATCTTGTTGGTAACAAGCTTGTCCATCCATATCTGCTCCTGCAATCCAACAGCCGTTTTCTTTTAACCGTTTTATTACAGTCACAATATTATTCTCTCGACAAATAGGCACATGAGAAACCGCACCAGCTGATGCTTTCGCGACCACAGCCGTTACGGGTACCGCACGTCTTTTGGGAATAATTACCCCTGTCACACCACAGGCCTCGGCAGTGCGTAATAACGATCCAAAGTTATGGGGATCCTGGATTCCATCCAAGACCAGATAGAAGTGCTTTGAGTTTTGCGATAACAGCGCATCTAACTCCATATAGGAAACCGGGCTGATATAGGCAATCACCCCTTGGTGTGCCTGGGTTTGGCTAATTCGGTCTAATACATCCTTATTTACTTCCTGGACAATCACTTGATTTTGTTTCGCTAATTGTAGAATTTTGTGAATGGATCCATGTCGTTCGCCTTTAGCTACTAGCAGTTTATTAATAGCCTCCCCGGAACGGAATAACTCCAAAACAGGCTGACGCCCTTCGATTTCAGTCATTATGCCTTAATCACCTCTGATGAAAATTCCATGAAGCAAACTGGTGCTACCTCTGTTACGATCTCTAAGATTTGTTCAGCATAGACACGAATTTCTGCTTGGGCATGAGTATCTAACCGTAACATCAAGAAATTCATTAGTGCGCTACCGTTAACCGTCCAATAGAATTTCGTGTATATACCCACAGGTAATACACTACGAGCTTGTTCTTTCGGCAAGCCTTCACCCTCTACCAATTGATCATACAGATTAAACGCCCGCTCGTTGTGGCTCTTCCACAGCTGAAGCGCTTGATCGGATATGTCGTTTGGAACATAGTAATCTCTTAGAGCTATACAATAACGTAACGATTCCTCATTATAGGAACCCATGCGGTGCCGAAACCACTGTCTAGCCACAAATAATGGGGCCTTTACATCAAAGGTAAAAACCATGGCTTCAAACGGTGATTTATGACCGGCTTTTAGTAAATGCCGGATTAGTTTGGCATCAGCCTGATCACCCTTGGATACACTGCGCCAACAACGGCGAGCATTACGAATCGCCGCTTGATCGTGACCCATTGACTCTACTAGATTAATATACCCATTATTTAATACCTTCCTCATCACAAACCTCCATATAGATCCCGCTCCCAAAGGGGAAGACGAGTGCTAATCATGCTCAATCATACTCAACAATTCCCACAACCGTTCCTCCCTGCCACATAGATACAAGTAGCCAACTAAAGCTTCCAAGGCCGTACTTCTACGATACGCTATCATGTCAGCATTTCTTGGCACTGCACTCTTCGTGTTGCGTCCACGCCGCACAATAGCTTGCTCCTCCTCTGTAAGGAGCGGTTCCCATTTAGAAAGCAGATCCGCTTGGCTTTGGGATCGTACATACCTAACAGCTTGCTTGTGCATCTCCTGTACTTTATAAGTGCTTGGCACTAATCCTAACCGGATATACAGTTCAAACACTGCATCACCCACATAGGCTAACACTAGCGGTGAGAGAAGCCTAGGTTCACCTTTCTCTCTGATAGCAGTAATCAATGTATCATTCATCTTTGATCTTCCATTGTGATCCTTGGGGTGTATCTTCGATTACGATTCCTAACACCAATAAACGATTCCGCATTATATCAGCTAATTGATACTGTTTTTCAGTACGTAATTGGGTGCGCAGATCTAAGAGCAACTCCATTAAGGGTTCTGTTAGACCCAGTCCTAAATTCTGATCATCTGATTTCAAAATGCCTAGAATGTCTCCTGCTAAGGTTTGTAACAGCTGGTATGCCTGAGACAAAACATAAATACTGGCAGGTCCATCATCGGTTCTGTCCAGATAACCATTGAGCTCACGCAGTAGATCAAATATGGCCGCTATAGCTAATGCTGTATTAAAATCATCGTTCATGGAGTCTCTAAACTGCGCCTCCGCTTTTTCAAGCGCTGCGACAAGCCGCTCTTCCTGACCGGAAACCTCGACTGGTTCTGCAGTTTTCCCCTGAACACGAGCGGACAGCTTGCGAGCACATTCATTGATGCGTTGCCAGCCACGGTTGACTTCCTCTAACTTAGTATCATGATATTCTAGCTCAGAGCGATAATGCGTAGACAAGATATAGAACCGGAATAGTTCTTTAGGATACTTTGCTAATACATCCTTTATTGTAACAAAGTTCCCCTGAGATTTGGACATTTTCTCTTCTCTTAAGTTCAACATTCCATTATGTAACCAATAACGGGCTAAGGGTTCGCACGTGGCCCCTTCAAACTGAGCAATTTCATTCTCGTGATGTGGAAAGATTAGATCAGACCCTCCGCCATGGAAATCAAATGCTGCACCTAAGTATTTATAGGACATCGCTGAACACTCTATATGCCATCCTGGTCTACCCTGGCCCCAAGGGCTATCCCATGCAGGTTCTCCAGGCTTGGACTTCTTCCAGAGAGCAAAATCCATCGGACTGCGTTTAAGCGGATCCACCTCAAACCGGGTTCCAGCCTGTAGCTCTGCTAGCCGTTGATTGGATAATTTTCCATACCCAGGAAAACTAAGCACATCAAAAAATACATTCCCATCCACATCATAGGCATGTTTGTTGGCGATCAATGCTTCGATCATCTCAATCACTTCATTCACATGTTCGCTGACCTTTGGATATAAATCAGCCCTCTCCACTCCAAGGGCATCCATACTCTCTAAGTAATCATTGGCATAATAGTTAGATACCTCGAGAGCCGTCTTCCCCTCCTGATTTGCCTTTGCAATAATCTTATCATCAATATCGGTGAAGTTCTGCACATGAAAAACTTGATATTCCTGGTAGCGCAGGAACTTCTTAATCACATCCCAAACCACACTGGGTCGAGCATGGCCTAAATGTGTATGGGCATAAGGCGTTACACCACAAACGTAAATGCTAATAGTCGAGCCCGTTTCCGTAAATTCCTCTTTCTTACGTGTTAATGTATTGTACACTCGAATAGACATAGCTTTCACCTCTTCTTCATCAATTACGGCATTTTATACTATCTTTAAATCCTTTTTTTCCTTGCTACTACAGCATGAATCGTCCTCATGGGCCTTTTCCAATTTCTTCATCCGTTCCTGAAGTTGATGGATCTCTTCCTCCAAACAATTAATATGACAAGTAACAGGATCTGGCAATTGGTGGTGGTCAAACTGGTTTACTCTTTGACCGTTAAGCACCACTACATGTCCAGGCACCCCCACAACGGTAGAATCAGGCGGCACACTACGTAGCACGACAGCACCAGCCCCAATTCGAGCACCCTTCCCTACAGTAAAGGATCCTAAAACTTTGGCACCACTAGCTATTAAAGCTCCTTCTTCAATGGTTGGATGCCGTTTCCCTTTTTCCTTCCCGGTTCCACCTAGGACTACCCCTTGGTATAATGTAACGTTATCTTTAACTATCGCCGTTTCACCGATTACTACACCCATACCATGATCAATAAATACCCCAGTACCTATCTGTGCACCCGGATGAATCTCAATGCCCGTAAAAAAGCGAGTAATATGACTAAGTATGCGCGCAATTAGATAAAACTTGTAACGAAACAAAAAATGTGCTACTCTATGCATCTGTAATGCATGAAATCCGGGATAGGTTAAAAACACCTCTAACATGCTATGCACTGCAGGATCCCGCTCTTTCACCGCACGAATATCACTGATTAATCTAGCAAACATCTTCTTCCCCCCTTAATAGATACCGAAAAACATATAGTTCCTTTCGTTCCGTAGTCCTCTAGTGAAGACTATGGACCTCAAAGGACAATATATCCTTCTTTAAAGGTAACCACTTATGCTTTCTGATATGTCAAAAAACCCACGACTCCTGACAGAGACGTGGGTTACGCGGTTCCACTCTGCTTCCTTATCCTTATTTCCTATCTTAGGATAAGACACTTAGTGTGAGATAACGGCCACAGCCGACCAAGCCTAGATAACTTCAGCTTGACAGATCCAAGGTGCACTTCGAATTTCGTCTTCATTAGGATGCTTTCAGCCCATGACATCCAATCTCTATAATGTATAACGAAATCTACTTTCCCCATCATTTCCTTTTGACACGAGTATCATTTAGTTGTTACACCTATTATATAAACTACCCTCTATTCTGTCAATCGCGGACAACCTAAAACCTAAAATAATCACAAGATACCTTTTGGCATGAAATAGTTAATTACGCAAACACTATAGGAAAACGACAAGGAGTGGTTATATGGGTTGGTTACGTTGGGGTGCAATCCTATTATTCGTGGGTATCCTAGTCTCTGCTGGTCTCTTCACCTTATTAACACCAGGTACTATTAGTGATTCTGCCGACCAGCAGGATGTGATTCAACGAGTGAATGAAGCTGCACCAGAAATAGATAATCTAACGTTTCGCAGTGTCTCCACAGTAGGAGACCGCATATTAGTGCAAGCAGAGTATCGCGGTGAGGAGGGCGCACGTCCTCGAGAACCCGCAGAATGGCACCGGTTAGCTGAATCTTCTGCACAGCGTCTTTATGCTGATATCGTTCGCAGCCGTGGTGTAGAAGTTCAGATCTATCAGGATGATATCATGCGAGCTGTAGCTGTGGCAGGTCTCTAAGAGGCACCTACCTTAACTTAGGCTGACAACAGCATAGGCAGCGATGCCTTCTCTTCTACCAGTAAAGCCAAGTTGCTCTGTTGTTGTTGCCTTGATATTAATTCTGTCTGTATTCACCTGTAAAATGGGTGCTAATGAATGGCGCATTTCAGAGAAAAACTCCGATAGTTTCGGTCGTTCTGCTACAATGGTTAAATCCACATTATTTATGTGATGACCTAATTCCCAAACTTGGGTCATCACATGCTCTAATAGCACCAAGCTTGATATTCCCTTGTATCGCGGATCTGTATCGGGAAAATGTAAACCAATATCTCCTAGAGCACAAGCCCCTAATAAAGCATCCATCAAAGCATGAACAACCACGTCTGCATCGGAATGGCCTTTCAGCCCATGACTATGATCTATGTTTAAGCCAGCTAACACCAGGGGAGTTCCAGCCACTAGCTGATGCACATCATACCCCATCCCGACTCGCTGCTGATTCCCTCCCTGACTTGGTTTCCTTTTACTCATTAATATCGCCTCTGCAATAGCTAGATCCTCCCGCGTGGTTATTTTGATATTGCTATATGTTCCCCTAATTAGCGTCACCGGTTTTCCTAGCCGTTCTACCAATCCACAATCATCGGTAGCAGAGAAGTCCTCATGGCGAGCACGGTCGTAGGCCTCTGTAATCACGGCATAGGAGAAGGCCTGTGGTGTCTGTATCTGCCATAAGCTAGAACGGTCGGGAGTATTTCGTATCTCCAAATCACCATTAACTACTTTAATTGTATCCTTTACCGGAACTCCAACTCCAATAGCATGATGTTCTAGCACCCCCCAATACGCTTTCATCAATGTATCTTCATCCACTAAAGGTCGAGCGCCATCATGAATAAAAACCCACTCCGTTTTATCACTTAATGCCTGTAACCCCAGATACACAGATTCCTGACGATCCGCTCCACCCACAATTACATCACTGACCTTAGTCAAATTCCCAGCGGAGACTAACTCGGAAATTGTCTCCACATCCTCTTCCCGAGCCACTACAACAACCTGATCCACCCAGGCCTGGGACGAAAACAACTCCAAATTATAGATCAATACCGGCTTACCACATAAAGACAACAACACCTTATTCTCTCTCAGCTGCATTCGACTACCACTACCTGCAGCTGCTATAATAACACTCACCTTTTCCATATTAATCAACACCCTCCTTGTGGATGAAACTAGTCCTATAGTGAGTAGACCCCGATATCGCCAAACATTCTTGGACGAACCATCGAAAAACGAACTCTGGAAGTTTGGCGACATGGGCACGGTTCACCGATAACATCAATTTTTGGAGCAGGCATAATTAACCCCGGTGCAGATGCTACACCGGGGTACTAACCATGGTTATAATGCCCGTTCCATCGCTTTTGGTTTAGCGAATATCATCCGTCCTGCGGCAGTTTGTAAAACACTTGTAACTAAAACGCCAATCGTTTCTCCAATAAAACGCCGGCCTCCGTCGACAACGATCATCGTACCATCGTCTAAATAGGCAACCCCTTGGCCTTGTTCTTTTCCATCCTTAATCACATGAACTCGCAATTCTTCCCCCGGTAATACCACAGGTTTAACCGCATTAGCTAATTCATTTATGTTTAGCACAGCTACATCCTGTAGCTCACATACCTTGTTTAGATTATAATCGTTAGTGATTACTTTCCCAGCCATTACTTTGGCTAGCTTAACTAATTTCGAGTCAACCTCACTTATCTCATCAAAATCTTTATCTAGGATTAGAACAGATACATATGGTTCTTTTTGAATTTTGTTCAGTATATCCAGTCCACGACGGCCTCGATTTCGCTTTAGGGCATCAGAGGAATCTGCAATATGCTGCAATTCTTCTAATACAAAATTAGGTACAATCAATGGCCCTTCTATAAAGCCTGACTTAGTAATATCTGCTATTCGGCCATCAATAATTACACTGGTATCGAGAATCTTTGGATTTCCAAGCACTTTCTTATCCTTAAGGCCTATTCCACGCTCGCTAGAGCGAGAAAAAATTCCTAATACCTCATCTCGTTTTCGTACTCCCACTGACCAACCGAGATATCCTAAAAGCAAGGTAACCATTACTGGTAGGTACTCTCCCACAACAGGTATTTCGTTTGGCAAAGGAATAGTCACCAAGATAGCAACCAATAAACCAAGTAATAAACCCACAGCTCCTCCCAACACGTCTCCGGTTGGTGTTTTGTGTATTGCTGACACCAAACAACTGAAAGAAGTATTCAGTTTCCTTATGATCAAAGGACTAAAACTCAAACCAATAAGAGCTCCGCCTGTAATTAAAACCGCTGAAATAATGCGAGTGTCAGCAATTTGCAGTGTCACGCCCCGATCAATTGCGTAGGAAGCACCGTGGAATCCAATAAACCCACCACAAACGGCAAAAATTATACGCAAGAGTCGTTCCAAACCATACTTCACCTCCTCCATAAACATGTAGCCACTACAACATCGGATTTCTTTGTTCAAATAAAGAATATCTTTTGATGTAGTGTTAGTATTAACCAAATATAAAAATAGTATTCCAGATAAATCCGAAAATTTCAGAGAGAGCTGTGGCCCAATTCTACCCCCTCTCCTCAAAAAACTCTACAAGCATAGTATGTACCTGTTCTTCTGTGCTCTCCTGGGCTAGAACAAGCTCGCTAATGAGTATCTGCCTAGCGGTTTCTAGCATTTTACGCTCGCCCGTAGATAGTCCCTTTTCCCGGTCGCGCAATGATAGATTACGCACAACCTCGGCGACAGAATAAACATCACCACTTTTAATCTTTTCCATGTTTGCACGATAACGGTGGTTCCAATTCTGAGACATTCCTGACCGTTCTCCACGAAGAATCTGAATTACCTGTTCTGCTTCATCGGCTGTGATGACTTCACGGAGACCGATACTGTCAACCGAACTCATAGGAATCATTACTTTCATATCGCCTATTGGCATCGCCATGATATAATAATGCTGTTTTTCACCTAAAACCTCTTGTTCCTCTATGGCTTCAATAATTCCAGCACCATGCATGGGGTATACCACTTTATCCCCAATATTGTACACAGCTAGAACCCCCAATCCGCCCCAGGTTACTAAGGCTTTCAATATATAATTTATCACTTTCTGTGTGAAAAGTCAATCTTCACCCTTAATTTCCCACAAAATGCTCATGAAAACACCGATTTTCGGCAGCTATCGTCCAAATAAAACAAGTACATACCCGCTCAGTCACTATGTAGATACTCGTAATTCTATAAATCTAGAGATGCCGATCTAACAACACTTGTTCCCGTAAGCGCCGTAATCCTTCTCGAATAGTTCTAGCCCTTACCTCGCCAATACCCTCCACTTCATCTAATTCCTCAATGGAGGCGTCGACAATCGCAGGTAATGCCTGGAAGGTCTGAACCAAATTCTCAACCACCGGCATGGGTAATCTTGGTATCTTTCCCAGAATCCGATACCCTTTCGGGGTTAGGGATTGATCCAAGTTATTCATGTGACTGATATGTCCTAAAGCCCGTGATATAGCTGATAAATCTAGGAGATCTTCTGAATCCCAACTAGCTATCTCATTCCAAACCTTCTGTGACGACGTTTCCTCTATGAATAAATAATCCTTAGCAACAAGAAGTCCCTCATCCTCTATATCCACCATCAACTCTTCTAATTGCATATGGACCAGACGACCTTCAGAACCAAGCTGCTCGATATAGCGTTCTATTTCTGTGGCAATTCGGAAAACCATTTGACCACGTTGAATGACAGTGGACACGTCAAATAGGGTAGCAAAATCTTCAAACTCTAATGCACTTAAGTTAGTTAATGACTGCTCAAATACACTCTTATATTTCTCTAGGGTGGATAACGCTTGATTTGCCTTGGTAAGAACTACACTAACATCACGTAACACAAATTTATAATTGCCCCAATACATAGTAATGACATTTCGTCTCTGGGAAATAGAAATAACTAATTGGCCTGTCTGTTTCGCGACTCGCTCTGCAGTCCGGTGGCGGGTACCTGTCTCAAAACTAGAAATCATAGGATCCGGAGTTAGTTGGGCATTCGCATATAATATTCGCTTGGCATCACTCGAGAGAACCAACGCACCATCCATCTTTGCTAATTCATAGAGTGAAGCCGGATGCATTTCTGCATCAATTTTAAATCCGCCATTGACCAAACTTAATACATCATCATTATCACTAACAACGATTAGTCCCCCAGTTTTTGCTCGCAACACATTCTCTAAGCCTTCATTCACTACAGTCCCTGGAGATACAAGTTTTAAATGTTTACGTAATGATTGTTCATAGCTAGTATCTTGCTTCACCCATTACCCTCCCTTCTGCCTATACTTAAAGACCGTATCTAACGCTTCTTGAATGGTACTAACGTACACTAACTCCATCTCCCCTTTTACCTTACTATTCCCCGCTGGAACCAGGCATTTCTTAAAGCCCAACTTGGTTAACTCACGGAGTCGTTGCTCAAGATAGTTGACAGCCCGCACCTCTCCAGCTAAACCCACTTCTCCTAGCACAGCCCAATGGGGATCCACGGCCTGATTACACACACTACTAGCGATGGCTACAGCGACTCCTAAATCAGCCGCTGGCTCTGTAAGCTTAAATCCTCCAGCCACATTCAAAAAAACATCCTGCGTTTGCAAAGGATACCCCTGGCGTTTCTCGAGTACAGCTAAGATAATGGAAAAGCGCTGGTAGTCAACTCCAGTAGTTTGACGTCGAGGAGTTCCCTGAAAAGCTGTTGGCCCCACTAAAGCCTGAACCTCTACTAGCAAAGGTCGTGTTCCCTCCATGCATGGAACAACGACAGAACCTGAACTACCTATCGGACGTTGAGAAAGAAATAGTTGCGATGGATTGCTCACCTCAGTTAATCCTTTATCGGTCATATCAAAGATTCCCACTTCATTCGTGGATCCATATCGATTTTTCACACCACGAATGATGCGAAAGGTATTATGATTATCTCCTTCAAAATATAAGACATAATCCACCGCATGTTCTAATACCTTTGGTCCTGCAAATGAGCCACCCTTAGTCACATGTCCTACTAAAATAATGGGTATCTCTAAACTCTTCGCTAACTGCAAAAAGAAGGTAGCTCCTTCTCGTACTTGCCCTACGCTACCAGGAGCAGAGGACAGATCTTCCTGATAAATAGTTTGGATCGAATCTATCAGCACTAACTTTGGCATATACTCCCGAATATGCTGTCCGATTATCCCCGCATTAGCCTGCGCGACAACTTGCAGATTGGAATTCAAAACGTCTAAACGTTGGGCCCTTAGCTTTAATTGGGTCGGCGACTCTTCGCCTGAAACATATAATACCGTTCCCCTTTGTGCGGCTACACAGGCCGCTACTTGCATCAATAATGTGGATTTACCAATACCTGGTTCACCCCCAACTAGACCTAAAGAGCCAGGCACAATTCCCCCACCTAGAACTCGATCAAGCTCTGGGATTCCGCTCGAGAAGCGTTGCTCTTGATGGGCCTTCACATCGGAGATCGATTCAGGTTTGCCTGAACCTGCATTGTTCGTCCAAACGGTCTGACTATGACTGCTCCCTTTAGGCACGACTTCCTCTGCTAGAGTATTCCACTCGCTACATCCAGAGCACTTTCCCATCCATTTTGAAAATTCGGTGCCACAATTTTGGCAAACAAACCGCGTCGTTCTCTTTGGCATCATACCTCTCCTAAAGTCATCGTTACCTATATTATACCACTGGAGATACCTGCACACAACAAATGTGCATAAAAAAGACACAAGCTAAGCAAAGAAAACTTAGCTTGTGTCTGCTCCTTAGAAGAATACCAATTCCCCTTCTTTAGCATCAATGTGAACTGTACCTCCATGCGTGAACTTACCTCTTAGCATTTCCTCGGACAAGGGATTCTCAATCAAACGCTGAATAGCCCGCCTCAATGGTCGTGCACCAAAGTCTAAATCGAATCCTCTATTAGCAATGAGTTCCTTGGCGGCAGCTGTAACCTCTATCTGAATATCATTATCCTGTAACTGTTTCTCCAAGTCCTTCAGCATAATATCTACGATCTTAGTGATTTGCTGTTTATTCAAGGCATGAAACACGATAACCTCGTCTATGCGATTAAGAAACTCTGGACGAAAACTGCGTTTTAACTCATCTGTTACTTTACTCTTCATAGCCTGATAGGAGTCCTTCTCACTGTCACTAATACGGAATCCAATATTGGTATCTCTTTGAATCTGTTGAGCACCCACATTAGATGTCATAATAACAACCGTATTGCGGAAATCTACGGTTCGCCCTCTCGAGTCGGTTAAGCGTCCGTCTTCTAATACCTGTAACAGAATGTTAAATACCTCAGGATGTGCCTTTTCAATCTCATCAAAGAGGATTACAGAATAGGGTCGTCTGCGTACTTTCTCTGTGAGCTGTCCGGCCTCATCATAGCCAACATATCCTGGAGGCGCTCCCACTAGACGAGACACTGCATGTCGCTCCATATACTCACTCATATCGATCCGAATCATCGCATCTTCATCACCAAACAAGGCACTAGCCAGTGCTTTGGCCAGTTCTGTCTTACCTACACCAGTAGGCCCCAAAAAGATAAATGATCCAATAGGACGTTTCGGATCTTTTAACCCGGCCCGAGACCGGCGTACGGCTTTCGATACAGCAGAGATCGCTTCTTCTTGCGAAACAACACGCTCGTGCAACACTTCTTCTAGATTTAACAGCCGTTCCGATTCCTCTTGAGCGATTTTATTGACAGGAATTCCAGTCCAAGCTGAGACAACATTAGCGATATCTTCTTCGGCAACCACTGCTGCGGATCGCCCCTTATCGCTTTTCCAGGTAGAACGTTTAGTTTCCATCTCATCTTGTAGCTTCTGTTCTTGATCCCTAAGAGATGCGGCTTTTTCAAATTCCTCGTTTTTAATAGCCGATTCCTTCTCTATTTTAACTTCATCGACCTTGGCCTCCAAGTCCTTGAGTTCGGGCGGAACCACTAGGCCTTGAAGGCGAACCTTCGATGCCGCTTCATCTAAAAGGTCGATAGCTTTATCAGGTAAAAATCGGTCAGAAATATATCGGTTAGATAAGACCGCGGCTGCATCAACGGCCAGATCAAGAATCTCCACACGATGATGTGCTTCATAGCGATCACGAAGTCCCTTGAGGATCGCGATTGTTTCTTCCACCGAAGGTTCATTAACTTGCACTGGTTGGAACCGTCGCTCTAATGCAGGATCACGTTCCACATGCTTGCGGTATTCGTCTAGCGTAGTCGCTCCAATAGCTTGCACCTCACCTCGAGCTAATGCTGGTTTCAGAATATTGGAAGCATCAATCGCTCCTTCAGCGGCACCAGCGCCAATAATGGTGTGCATCTCGTCAATAAACAAAATAATGTCACCTGATTGTCGAATCTCTTCCATCACTTTTTTTAATCGCTCTTCGAATTCACCACGAAACTTTGAACCTGCGACCATGGAGCCTAGATCTAAGGTAACTACCCGTTTTTCAAACAGTGTCTCAGGCACATCATTATTAACTATCTTATTCGCCAATCCTTCTGCAATAGCCGTCTTTCCTACACCAGGTTCTCCGATTAGACACGGATTATTCTTCGTGCGTCTGCTAAGAACTTGAATAACTCGCTCGATTTCCTTGTCACGCCCAATAACTGGATCTAGTTTTCCTTCAGTGGCAAGCTCTGTTAAGTCTCGGCCAAATTGTTCTAACGTCGGTGTTTTCGTCTTGCGTGGTGCTTTGCTGGTTTCAGACCCAGAACCTCCTAATAACTCGATCACTTGCTTACGCATTTTCTCTAGCTCAGCACCGAGATTTTTCAGCACTTGGGCTGCAATGCCCTCTCCCTCACGAATTAACCCCAAGAGAATATGCTCGGTCCCAATATGAGTATGCCCGAATTGGCGTGCTTCGTCAAAAGCTAACTCTAACACCCGTTTTGAGCGAGGTGTAAATCCTATTTGGTCAGTCGTTGCACTTTGACCGCGTCCAATCACCTTCTCTACTTCGGTCCGAACTTTGTCGATACTAACACCTAACCCTTGTAAGGCCTTAGCAGCTACGCCCTCTCCCTCAGCGATCAATCCAAGCAATATATGCTCAGTGCCAACCACATTGTGTCCTAACCGCCGCGCCTCTTCCTGGGATAGTACAATCACTTTTTGTGCTCTATTTGTAAAGCGTCCAAACATAGTTACACCATCCTTTTCTCTCTATCCTTTTGTGTCTTTATCAACTCGTAATCTATCTCGAATGAGACTGGCCCGGAGCCGATCCCGTTCTTCGGAGTGTAAATTCTGCCCCATCAATTTTTGCAGATGAGCAGAGCGGGTGAGAACCATTAACTCTTTCAAGATTTTTTGATCTAAATGAGTAATTAGACCCAAATCAATTCCTAAACGAACCTGAGACAATAGTTCTAAGGCTTCCTTCGTTCCTATAACACGGGCATTCGCTAATATACCATAGGAACGGTAAATCGAATCTTCGCTAGCTAATCGTCGTTCTGGTTGGGATAAATAATCTCGTGCTTGTCGTTCACTCGTAATAATTTGTCCTGTTACCTTCGCTAAATGCTCTATCATTTCATCTTCTGTGTGTCCTAACGAGACTTGATTTGATATCTGAAATATATTCCCATAAGAGTCGCTACCTTCTCCGTATAAACCTCGTACCACTAACCCGAACTGGGATACAGAAGACAGCACTTTGGACAGCTGGTTGACTCGGGCTAGTGCAGGCAGGTGTAACATAACTGACGCCCGCATCCCTGTACCCACATTCGTCGGACAAGCGGTCAAGTATCCTCTTGTCTCATCGAAGGCATAGTCTAGTTGTTCCTCAATACCATCATCAATTCTATTTCCTAATTCCCAGGCATATTCTAACTGTAATCCAGGAGTTAGAACTTGAATACGAAAATGATCTTCTTCATTAATCATGATGCTAATGTCTTCTTGTTCTGATAGCAATAGACCTTTATGCGCCGTTTCTTCGGCATGGCGAGGACTAATCAGATGTTTCTCCACCATAACCTGTCGCTCAAGTTTTTCTACTTCCGCCATTCTTAAAAATCTCAATTGACAAATTGACCCTAAGGAATCCGGTAGTATACTTCCCTTTTCTAACACCTTCTGTAACTGCTCTCTATCAGTAAGAGCTGGGAAAGGTGTTTTCGTTAAGTTTCTAGCCAGCCGGATGCGAGTCCCGAACACAATATCCCCCTCAGGACCGTCTTTTTTCATCCAAGAGCTTAAAGTTCTATCGACTGCATCATCGAAGCTCATTACTCTCCCCCCAGTTCAGAGGTATTTCTCTGTTGCAATTGACGAATACCATCCCGCAGTTTGGCGGCTTCTTCATAATTCTCCAATGAGATTGCTTGCTGTAATTGATCTCGCATCTGGTTGATCTGCCGGTCCAAGCGAATCTTAGCATGGCTTTTGGCAGGCACTTTGCCTACATGACGCGTGGTGCCATGTAGACGGCGTAGCAGTGGCTCTAACTCCTTTTTAAACGCCTGATAGCAGTCACTACATCCTAACTGATTTAGTTGGCGAATGTCATTTATCTCTAAGCCACAGGTTGAACATGCACTAGACTTTCTGGATACAGTTCCCCAAACTTTAGGCTGTTCAAACAAGCCTGCAAATATGTTTGGAAGGTCAATACCATTGGCGAAGTCGCCATATTCTCCAGCACACTCTTGACATAGGTGAGCCTCTATTTTCTTGTTATTAATAATCTTAGTCATGTGTACACTAGCTGGTTCCTGCCCACACTGTTCACATAACATAATGCCACCTCCTACCGTCTTCTGTTTTTCTACAAATATACTCCTATTGATGCACAACAATAAATAGCATGGACCGCAATAAACTAGCTCTTAAATGGTCCTTATCCAAATCATACAGCCCAGTTTCGCGCTGGAGAATTCCTCGAACTAGCTGCAGTTGCTTCAAGGATATCATCTCCAGATCATGAAACCCAAGGAGCAGATCCTCAGCGTCGCGCTGGTTGATGGCGTGACCGATTTGTTGGAACAGCTTAGCCGCTACCTTGTTCTTTCCCTGGTGGTTAGTCTGCACCACTCGGATATACCCACCGCCGCCTCGCCGACTTTCAATGAGGTAGCCACGATCAAGGGTAAATCGAGTTGTCAACACATAGTTAATTTGAGAAGGAACGCAGCTAAATGTTTCCGCTAGCTGAGCACGGCTAATCTCTACAGCCTGATCCTCGCTTTGTTTTAACTGTTGTTTAATGTAAATTTCTATCAGATCAGCTAATGTACTCATATAACTTCTCCCATCTCAGACAATTATTTGACTATGCCTGACCTTTAAGTACATTATATCACTACTTATTACCCTTTATGCAAGGGGCACTTAGCTTGGTCAGACAACGTCAGAATTCATTTCCATCCATTTTCTTGCTATTACTTGCAATATCTAATCTTCTCGATGCATCAGACAATATTTTACTACATATCCCCCTCAGCACTCGGTTTCGGGGCTATCCGCCGGCCTAACGGCTCCCAGCAAGCTGTTTCACTGTTGCGCCGTGGCATTGTCTTAGGAATCAGCTATGTTGATACAGAACCGGGCTACTTAGCTGGGGAAAGTGAAGTTTTCGTCGGACGAGCATAAAAAGAAGGTTAGATCCCCTGCAACTTTTTGGCAAAATTTCCTCCTGCTTCGCATATTCATTATGTGAATGGGAGGGTTTTTTGTGATTAATATTATCTGGTTTTTATTGTTAGTCGTTGGTATTGGTGCCGCCGCTGCCCAAGGAGACATCGGTCTAGTAACAAAAGCAACAATGGAAGGGGCTGAACAAGCGATTAGCATAGCCTTCGGCTTAATTGGCATCATTGCGTTCTGGTCTGGGATGATGCGAGTTGCAGAGCAAGCTGGGATCATGCATATTTTGGCCAAGCTGATGCGGCCGATCGCGAAAATCCTCTTTCCAGAAATACCGAAAAATCATCCAGCCATGGGAGCCGTCTTATTAAGTATCAGTGCAAATTTGCTAGGCCTAGGTAATGCCTGTACTCCCTTAGGAATTAAGGCAATGCAAGAGCTACAATCCTTAAACGGAGACAGTGATGTCGCTAGTAATAGTATGTGTACCTACCTCGCCATTACAACATCGAGTTTGACAGTAGTTCCTAGCACTGTAATAGCCTTCCGTGTGGCCCAAGGATCAGCGAATCCAACTGAGATAATCGGCACCACCATCGTAGCCACCCTAGCTTCCACTGTTACAGCCATTGTTGTTGATCGAGGCTTACGTGAACTGAAAAGAAGAGGTGTTTAGATGCTACCCATACTCGAGCTAATCTCGACTTGGACTATACCCCTGCTGCTGTTAACTATTCCGACTATCGGCATTGTCAAACGTGTTCCAGTTTATGAAAGCTTCGTCGATGGAGCCAAAGAGGGTTTTAATACGGCAATTTGCATTATTCCATACCTAGTGGCTATGTTTGTCGCGCTTAAAGTGTTTCAACAATCCGGAGCTATGGATACGATGATTCACCTAATACAACCTCTCACCGCAAGATTTGGGATCCCTCAGGAGGTTCTCCCGCTGGCCCTGATTCGTCCTTTGTCTGGTTCTGGAGCCCTAGCCCTGCTCTCAAACATGCTAGAAACATATGGGCCTGACTCCTTTCTCGGTCGATTAGCATCTACCGTGCAAGGGAGCACCGAGACTACTTTCTATGTAGTAACAGTCTACTTTGGAGCGGCTGGCATCCACAAGATCCGTCATGCCTTAGTTGCTGGGTTAAGTGCAGATTTAGCGGGGTTTTTAGCTGCTGTGTATGTGGTATACCGCGTCTTTGCAAACAGTTAGCTTATCCAATGCCAAAAAAAATATACATTTTTTGGCATAACTCTTGTCCTAACGGCACATACTGATACTAGGATCAACTATCTAGGAGGGTTCACTGTGACGAATCACGAAAAGCTAACTATGATTAAATCAGCTATGGAAACTATCGCCCAGAAAAAAGGGTTAGATAACAAAGCCAAGCAACGAGGATTAAAGAGTCTTCAACAAGCCTATTCTAAATATAAGCAGGTAGCAACTTCATAGGCAGACAATATCCTCCTCTAGATTTACCTTAGCTTTTTGCAGGATTTCCTCGCTAAATATAGAATTGAACAGTTGAGAAATTCTTAAAAAAAGTGAGGTCGATTCAGTGAACATTGATACAGTTTTTGGTTTACTGGGCGGATTAGGATTGTTTCTTTATGGTATGCAACGGATGGCTGAAGGGCTCCAAAAGGCTGCTGGCGACCGTCTACGCCAGATTCTGGAGCTATTTACCTCCCACCCGCTCATCGCCGTAGTCACAGGCGCATTGGTCACAGTGTTAGTTCAGTCAAGTAGTACTACAACTGTTATGATTGTGGGCTTTGTAAATGCAGGTCTTATGAATCTTAGCCAAGCTGTTGGCACTATTATGGGGGCTAACATTGGCACGACGATTACAGCACAGGTTGTCTCATTTAACATTTATAGAGTAGCATTACCATGTGTGGGGATTGGCTTTATCCTCAATTTTTTATGCAAAAATCGCACCTATCGATATATAGGTTTAAGTCTACTGGGTTTTGGCTTGCTGTTAGTTGGAATGTCTACTATGAGTGAAAGCCTACGTCCACTTAGAACATACCAGCCCTTTTTAGATCTATTAGTACGTTTTGGACAAGCTCCTCTGCTAGGTGTCATGGCTGGAGCATTATTTACTGTATTAGTACAAAGTTCAAGTGCGACCACAGGCCTAGTAATCGCTTTTAGTATGCAGAACCTAATTGATTTACCCTCGGGCTTAGCCCTAATCCTAGGTGCTAATTTAGGCACATGTATAACAGCCCAGCTAGCAGCCATTGGAGCTAGTTTAACAGCGAAACGGGCAGCTATGGCTCATGTTTTATTTAATACCTTCGGTGTCGTCGTTTTCCTGATTGTTCTTAAGCCCTTTACTGATCTAATTTTCTTAACGAGCGATAATGTTACACGACAAGTAGCTAATGCTCACGCTATTTTTAATATAGTCAATACGTTGTTGGTATTTCCATTTCTCAGTCGATTTGTTACTATCGTTCAACGTTTAGTTCCTGGAGAAGAAACTATCTTAGAATGTAAGCCAAAGTACCTAGATCGACGCATGCTTCATTCTCCAGCCGCGTTAATGGCTGCAACCCAAGAGGTTCTACGGATGGCCGATATATCTCTAGATATGTTACAAGAGTCTTTTCAAGCATTCCTCAAAGGCGATCCTAAACTGATTGAAAACGTAGAGCGCAAAGAAGACGTCGTGAATGATTTAGAAAAAGCAATTATTACCTATTTAACAGAGGCCAGCCACAATCCACTATCATCCAAGCAGACTAGAAAGGTCACCAATCTAATGCACAGTGTGCATGACATTGAACGGGTAGGCGATCATTCCACAAATATTATAGAACTTGCTCAAGTTAGAATGGACCATAAACTAGGTTTAAGTGCAATGGCGGAAGAAGAGATCGTGATCATGTATCATAAAGTAGAATGTATCTACACCAAGGCCATAGAATTATTGCGTAATGAACGAGTCGATGACGCCAAGCGACTTATCCGAGAAGATGATATTATTGACCAAATGGAGCGAGATTACCGGGCATCCCATATTCGCCGGTTAAATGAAGGTACCTGTCATCCTGAAGCCGGTGTTGTCTTCCTAGACCTTGTTAGTAATCTAGAGCGCGTGGCCGACCACGCGAACAATCTAGCGGAGGCTGTCGCCGGAACCTTACTAGAGTCAGAAGAAGAACTAGAGGAGCGAATGCTTCGGCAAGCCACTTAAACACCCGTTTAGCAACAACCCCAAGGCCAGCTCATAATTAGGGAGGGGTAATCTATATGCACGATCAATTAAGAACACTACCATCTGTCAATCAACTGCTAACAGAGCCCGGCATTGCTGGATTACGCAAACAGATACCGCATCAAATTATCGTTACCACTATTCAAGCAATTCTAGAGGAACAACGCCAACAAGTGCGGGCTGGAGGTTCTGTCCTTACGAGGACTGAACTTTTGGTTCGCATTTGTGATCAACTAGCTCTTTATCAACGCCGTCTCCTCCAGCCTGTAATCAATGGAACAGGAGTATTAATCCATACCAATTTAGGGCGTTCTCCATTACCAAAGGACACCATGGACTGGCTTACAGTTTGCAGTATTGGCTATACAAATCTAGAATATCATTTAAATGACGGCGAAAGAGGTAGCCGCTATCAAGGAGTTAGTGAGCTACTTTGCCTTTTAACCGGTGCTGAGGATAGCCTAGTAGTTAACAATAATGCCGCGGCTGTCCTATTAACCCTTAGTGCCCTTGCTTCAGGGAAAGAGGTAATCGTATCGCGTGGTGAATTAGTCGAAATCGGTGGAGGATTCCGTATCCCAGAAGTAATTGCAGAAAGTGGCTGCATTTTAAAAGAAGTAGGCACCACCAATAAAACTCGGTTAAGTGACTACGAACAAGCAATATCTGATAACACCGCTGTTATTTTAAAAGTACATCCGAGTAACTACCAGATACATGGATTTACAGAGTCTGTCCCCCGCGTGGACTTACATCAACTGTGTAAGTCCCGTAATCTATGGCTAGTTGAAGATATAGGTAGTGGGGCCATGCAGTTCCCTCCCTTATATAAAAGGGGACACGACCCATTCATCCATGACGTAATCGCTCATGTTGATGTTCTTACATTTAGTGGTGACAAACTACTCGGTGGACCTCAAGCAGGAATTATTCTTGGAGAAGCCTGCGCTATTACCTGCATGAAGCAGAAGCCTCTTCTGCGCGCCCTCCGAATCGATAAACTCTCACTGCTAGCCCTACAGCATCTATTACTCAAATATATGAATAATGAGTTAAGTTCCATCCCTATCATGCAAATGCTCACTACATCCATCGACCACTTAACCAACCGGGTTAATGAATGGAAAAAATCTCTAGGACCTGGTTGGAAAGGTCAAATTCTACCAGGTCAATCCACTATCGGCGGAGGATCTCTGCCAGGCGAGACCATTCCCACAGTTCTGCTGGCATTAACTAGCCCTATGTATTCAGTTACAGCCTGTTCATCCTTCTTACGCCTAGGAAGTCCTCCAGTAATAGGTCGTGTCAAAGACGAGAAGTTACTGCTTGACCCGCGCACTATCCTGCCTGACCAAGACAGGGATTTGGTTGCTGTTTTAAAAAGGGGGCTTGATCCATGTACGTCTTAGGAACTGCAGGACACATTGATCATGGTAAAACCACACTTATCCAGGCCCTGACCGGGATAAACCCAGATAGGCTTAAGGAAGAACAAAAACGAGGAATGACCATAGACTTGGGATTTGCTTGGCTCTCATTACCCTCTGGCACTGAAGTAGGGATAGTAGACGTACCCGGTCATCATCGGTTTATTAAGAACATGCTCGCAGGGGTTTCGGCGATAAATCTCTTACTATTAGTTATTGCGGCCGATGATGGCTGGATGCCGCAAACTCAGGAACATGTAGCGATCGCAGATCTATTAGGAATCTCTAATTGTATCGTAGTGGTAACTAAATGTGACTTAGTCGATGAAGATTGGTTGGATTTGATATGCCAGGATATTCAAGAGAATTTAAGCTGTACGAGTCTAGCTTCCAGTCCCTTAGTCTGCGTATCCTCCCATACCAGAGATAACCTAGACACCCTACTTACTATGATTGATCAAGGGTTGCACCCCAAGGAAGATCAGCTTCAGGCACCGCCACTACTTTGGATTGATCGGGTGTTTACTATTAAAGGCTCTGGTACAGTGGTAACAGGTACCCTGCTAGCCGGAACCCTATCAGTTGATGATCAAATTAGGCTGGAACCAGCAGGCATCACGACCAAAATACGAGGCTTGCAAACTCACAAAGCCCAAATTCAAGTGGGTCAGGCTAATAGTCGCTTGGCGATAAACTTAAACAACGTCGCTACCGAAGCTGTTACACGTGGAATGTATGTTACCTATCCCCAAATGCGACCAGCCTATTCATGTATTAATGCAACCATTACCCTATTAGCATCAGCACCAGCGACGTTAGGCTCATTAGACCAGGTGAAACTCTATGTAGGAACCGCGGAGTTAAGTGCCAAAACCAGGCTATTACAAAACGAACCCATCCAACCGGGAGAAACAGGACTACTCCAACTAATCCTAGACGAACCTACCCATTTTCGATTTAAGGATCGCTTTATCATTCGTCACCCATCCTATGCCACAACCATCGGAGGCGGGCGGTTTTTAGCAGAGGGGATCCCTGTAAGAGGAAGAAACTTCCGGCTAATAGGCAGAAATAAATCGAGTGCCCAATTTGGATTTGAGACCAGTCATCCACGACTAGACCAAAAGCTCTTAAAACAGTTAGCTGCAGCTACTCATGACGAATATCCCCTCTTATTAGCGCAAGTTCGCCCGTTTTGGACCGAGTCTCAGTTCATCCAGCATGGTGGAAGCCAGCATGCTGGATTAATTTCCCTTGATGGGTACATTCTAGGGAGTGCCAACCATAAGAAGGTTTACCAGAAATTACTAGAGCTACTCAAAGACTACCATCTCAGTAATCCATTGAAATCAGGAATCCCGAAAGAAACCCTACGAACAATGATGTCTCTACCACTCCGACTATTTGATTCATTGCTGACAGTAACTAGGGAGGTTGTGGAAGACGCTGGTATAGTACGATTAGCCACCCATCAAATCCAGCTATCCCCTAAAGAGCACGCCCAATGGGATCAGCTATATCAGTTATTGACCAGCGAGCCCTTTAGTCCACCAACCCTGGTTGAACTAAAGAAACAAGGGTTCCCACTGGATCTGATGCAACTTTGGATTGACCAGCGCAAGCTAGTTTTACTACATAGTGAACAAATAACACTACCAGGGATCATTGCCCAAGTCCAAGAGATCATTCGAACCTTAATCCATGCAAGCGAAGATAAATCCGTATCGTTAGCCGATATCCGGGATAGATTAAACACCAGTCGTAAATATACACTGGTGTTCCTTGAATATTTCGATGATATTCGATTCACCAAGAGGATTGAGGATAAACGGATCCTAGGATGAACCAGGTATCGCAGTTTAACTGGCGGGAGAATATGGGAATCGAACCCACCGAGGACAGCTTATGCGGCCCCCCAAACAGGTTTGAAGCCTGCGGAACCCACCAGGGACTCATATTCCCCCACACATATTGTAAACAATTCTCAGGAAAAATTCAACAAGTATCGCCTTGAAACCCTCAAATTATACCGTCAAAAATCGAAGCACTATACAAGTCCCTAGTTACCCTGTCAGTCATTTATTTTTACTAGAAAGGAGGGACCAGCGAAAACCTACACTAGGCAAGGATTATTTACCCAATATATCAGAAAAGGGGAGGATTTCCATGAAAGCAAAAAAACTATTTCCTATTCTCGTACTTTCTCTTGTGTTAGTCGTTTCAGGTTACGTGTTATTCAGTCACGCTTTAGTAAACAACACCTTTGCACAGGGAGACTCTGGGGTAGATAGTACAATTCCAGATACTAACGAATTACGAGGGGATGTAGCAATGTATTCCGCACTGAGCGGAAATCCTTATGTTATCGCAGACATTGCTGAGTCAACCAGCCCAGCCATTGTTTATATTAGTGCACAATGGCCTAAGCAAACCAGCCGCCCACCTAGTGATCCTTTCCAAGATCTATTTGATAGCTGGTTCTTTTCACCCTTCCCAACACCACGAGCTCCGCAAACCCCACCAATGAGCCAGGGAACCGGATTTATTATCGATCCCTCTGGCGTAGTCTTAACCAACCAACATGTGGTAGGAAACATTGGGGATAATCAAGAAATTACCGTTACGATTAATGCTCCTGGAATAAGCGGGGACTATGAGGCAAAGATTCTTGGATCCGATTCTAAGTTAGACTTGGCCGTACTGCAGATCGTAAGCGAAAAACAGTTCCCCTCTGTTACGTTAGGCGACTCTGATCTATCTCGCCCTGGCGAATGGGTGATTGCCATTGGTAATCCCTACGGAAAACAATTTGAACATACGGTAACTGTAGGCGTGCTGAGTGCGAAAGGCCGGGAAATTACCATCCGCACAGACAGCGGAGCAGCACAGGTATACTCCAATTTAATGCAGACAGATGCCGCTATTAACCGAGGCAACTCCGGTGGTCCTTTATTAAATATTCAAGGCGAGGTTATCGGTATAAACACCGCTGTTCATGCCCAAGCCCAAGGGATTGGCTTTGCTATTCCGATCAATGTAGCGAAAGATGTACTCGAAGAGTTAATCGAGACAGGTGGAGTTGAGCATAAACTTCCTCCACGAGCATGGTTAGGCATCCTCTACGGACCTGTTTCTGAAGATGCGATGACTCACTTTGAACTACCGGATACAAAGGGTATTATGATTGGTGATGTGATTGAAGGATCCCCAGCATACGAAAGCGGCTTGCAGCCCTTTGATATCATCCGCCGAGTGGATGACACTGCAATTATTGAGTACCAAGACTTTGCCAATGTCATCCTGAATCAAGAGCCTGGTGACGATCTGCTTCTAACTGTGGTTCGCCAAGGTAAAACCATGTTCATCCGAGTAACACTTGGAGATGTTCCCGTAGATTTTCGCTGACATAGGCTTTCTGATTGTAAGATAAAACCCGCCTAAATTAGGCGGGTTTTATCTCACTTGATTCCAGATCGACATATTTCTACTTCTAGATAATCTAAATAGCCGCCAACAGGTACTTGCATTTTGCGAACTCTCACAACGACTTCTTTTACATCATACATAGATACTATTTGGGTTGCGATCGTTTCTGCTAGTGTTTCCACAAGGCTAAACTCCCGCTCTTCAACGATTTCCTTAACCATAGTATATGCATCTACGTAATTAAAGGCCAGCTCTGTGTCATCTCCTAGGTTCTGTATATCTGTATGTACCTCCAAGTCCACTGCAAACTTTTGTCCAACTTCCTTTTCAGCTGCAAAGGCCCCATGATACCCATAAAACGTCATATTCTGCAGTACTAATTTGTCCGACACTTACACACAGCTCCCTTCAAACGCTTTTGCCTTCATACAATTTAGATCTATTAGGCTAGCCGTCCCAACTCGAGGGACGACTAGGAATTGCTTTGCACTATATATTACTCTAAGCCTATAGCGGGTTCTTGTTTTGTCTTAACAACACGGTCCTTCTGTTTGCTATCTTCCTTAACGGCGGCGACATTCTCACTCGAACACTCATCGTCACAAGGAAGCTCCTTGCCTTCCATAATAGCTTCAAACTGTGCTTTATTGATGGTCTCACGTTCCTTAAGCGAACCAACTAGGGCGTCTAGCCGATCTCGATGATCCGAGAGAATCTTCAAAGCTGTTTGGTAACATCCTTCAACAAGAGTGTGAACTTCGCTATCAATAGTGGCGGCTACTTCTTCACTATAGTTTCTATCTCTAGAAATATCTCTTCCTAAGAATACTAAATCCTCGCCGCTAGGACGACCAAATGTTAGCGGTCCTAATTTCTCGCTCATACCCCACTCCATTACCATTTTTCGAGCAATTTTGGTAGAGCGCTCTAAATCATTTTGTGCCCCTGTACTTGACTCATTAAGGGCAATAGCTTCCGCTGCTCGACCTCCAAGTAAATCCGTTAAATCATCAACTAACTTGGACTTAGTAGTAACAAACCGTTCTTCCTCTGGTAATGTCATTGTATATCCAGCAGCCATACCTCGACCAATAATACTCACCTTGTGAACCGGGTCTCCCTGGGGAAGATAATACGCTACAACTGCATGACCCGCCTCATGATAGGCAAAGACCTCTTTATCCCGTTGAGTTAGAATCCGATTCTTCTTCTCAGGCCCCATAACTACTCGGTCAATCGATTCTTCACACTCTATCATACCCACTTTACGTTTATTATTTCTAGCTGCTAGAATAGCTGCTTCATTTAGGAGATTTTCTAGATCAGCACCAGCAAATCCAGGTGTGCGTCGAGCTAAGATATCAAAGTCCACATCCACTAATGGCTTATGGCGGGCATGAATTTCCAGGATAGCTTTCCGACCTGCCAAATCCGGACGATCTACGATTACCTTGCGATCAAATCGACCTGGACGAAGTAACGCAGGATCCAATACATCAGAACGATTCGTGGCTGCCATTATAATTATCCCAGAATTGGTTTCAAACCCATCCATTTCTACTAATAACTGGTTTAAAGTTTGTTCTCGTTCATCATGACCACCACCAAGACCTGCGCCTCGTTGGCGCCCTACTGCATCTAACTCATCAATAAAGATTAGACACGGTGCGTTCTTCTTTGCATTTTCAAACAGATCGCGCACTCGAGATGCACCTACACCGACAAACATCTCCACGAATTCCGAACCACTAATACTAAAGAATGGTACGCCTGCCTCCCCAGCTACAGCCCGGGCGAGTAAGGTCTTTCCTGTTCCTGGTGGTCCGATCAACAAGACCCCTTTCGGTATCTTAGCACCAAGATCAGCAAACTTCTTTGGTTGTTTTAAGAAATCAACTATCTCTACTAATTCTTGCTTGGCTTCATCAACCCCTGCCACATCATTAAAGGATACACCTGGCTTATCCTCGGAATGCAACTTCGCTCTACTCTTACCAAAAGACATGGCGCGATTACTCCCACCTTGCATTTGATTCAAAATGAACAACCAGATTGCCACAAAAATAACCAAAGTAATAATATTTGGCAATAATGCTATAAACCAGGATGGTGACGCTGGAGCCTCAGCTGTTACCTGAACATTACGGGCTATTAACATATCACTTAACTCGGCCATCTTACCAAATGGCACAGATGATATAAATATGGTTCCGTCCTGTAACGTGCCTTCTACTCGTTGTTCACCAATCATGCGAACCGATACTATCTGGTTATTATCTAAATGGCGAACAAGCTCAGAATAAGATAGCTCACGAGCAGAGTCACCAGGTGAGTATAGACTACTAAAAATGGAAACCATAATAATTGCTAATAGCAAATAAAGACTAATTCCCCGTAAAAATTTATTCAAAATATGCCCTCCTCTCGAATATATCACATCAGCAGTATTCTTACCATGTCACTTCATTATAGCACAGGGTTGACACTGTGACAATGATTTACATCATCAATAGACAATCTTACTATCTCCCTAGTATCCTTACTGATTCGCCCTAGTTCACTACGTCTTACCCCACAGATCCAGAGGATCCCCATCTGATCACATACGAGAGGTAATTCATCCCGTAAATGCAGAGGAATCTTCTCATTGATGAGAATATCCTTAACTTTTTTCGTTCCTTGTTGCCCAAATACTTGCAGCCGATCGCCAGGCCGGCGTGGCCGGATTTCCAAGGGAAAATGCAGATCCTCAAGTGCGAAGTCTTCACAATTATCTGAGCGGATCTCTGAATCTCGAAGCGAAAAGATACGAGCAGTGATTCGGAACCGACCCACTGTTACCTGCCCCGGTAGAGCGAGTGGTCTAGCATCCCAGCGGTTTCTCTCTGGGATGCCAAATATTACAGTATTCGCAGTTCCAGTTACGTTTATTAAGGGTAACTCTACAGAAAACGGCCCCTTAGCCAGTACTTTCTTTCTTAGTTCTTCAATATGATCAAAATCTAATGATCCTGCATTACCTAGCCCATGAACGAAACATAGTCGCAATAGTCGTCGTTGCATGGATAGGGATGCTTTTTGAAAACAGCGGCGGTCTAAATAGATCCGTTCTTCTTCCTGCCAGGTTAAACGGGAAAACAGTGCCTGAGCCTGCTGGTGCAATTCTAAATCATCTGCACGAGCAGTTTCTGCTAGATTACATAACTGCTTATAGATCTGCGGACTATATTCCCGTTCTAGATAGGGGAGCAAATCTAAGCGAATCTTATTCCGAAAGTACTTATCACTGAAATTGGACTCGTCTTGACAATAAGCTATTTGATTTTCCTCGCAGTAGGCTAGTATCTCTGCCTTAGGACTAAATAATAATGGCCGAATGTATTGATCACGTATTGGTTTTATCCCTGCTAGACCCAAAACCCCGCTACCCCGTAGGATACGCATCAGCACAGTTTCACCTTGATCGTGTGCGTGATGCCCGGTAACCACTTTCGTGTACCCATATTGCGATACACAGTCTTGCAATAAGGAATAGCGTACATTGCGAGCACCCTCTTGGCTAGACTCACCCGTACGTTCCAAATATTCTACTACATTATATCGGTAAATGTGACTATCCACACTCCAGCTATTTGCCATTTTTTCCACAAAGACAGCCTCATCTTCCGCACTCTCTCTAAATCCATGATTAAGATGAAATACCCCTACAGGAACCTGAAGATAGTGGGTGCAGAGGTGCAATAAAGCCATGGAATCAGGACCTCCACTTACAGCTACTAACAGCTTATCCTTAGGGGTAACCATGGAAAATGATTGGATTGTGTCTAAAAAAACATCCTTTAGCTTACGTCCCACGTTAATTAATTCCCCCGATATGAATAGATTTCTGGATCTTCCTTGACTAATCTAGTTACTAGAACCATCATATCATCCTGTACTTCTCCTTTGGTGGTCTGTAAGCTCTGGGCTAACACACTACTAGCTAACTCCTGACAACTAATGTCATCATCAACTCGTCGTAACAGGCTACATAACCACTCGTCTTTATTAGTTAATTCTCGTTGCGATTCCAAAACACCATCGGTAACCATCACCAAGAAATCGCCCTCTTTCAAGAGTCGTCTCTCCGGTTCTACGTCTACATGGTGCAGAATTCCAACGGGCAGGGCGTAATTCTGAATTACTTCAATATCATATCCACGCTTGATAAAACTAGGTGCAGCACCAATTTTAACAAACTCTAATTGACCATTTTGCGTATCTACCACAACAAGATCAATCGTGACAAAAGACTCGTCCCTATTCCTCGTTAATAGCGTCTGATTAATGATCTTAACCCCTAGTTCCCGATCATATCCCATACGTATGAGTTTCTCAAGCAGTCGGATAGTAGCAAGACTGTCGGCCGCTGCACGTTCTCCAGTACCCATGCCGTCACTCACTAATAGACCGACCTTTCCAGCTGATAACGGAAACACAATATCACTGTCTCCAGATACTTTTCCTTGTGCAACTTTGGCCGTTTGTACATCTAGCCGATACCGCGGCTTGGGTTTAATGTCAAAACCGCAACTATCTTGTTCGGTGCAGTTGCGTGTGACCACTTGATATCGTCCACCTAAGAGATGCTCGCTCTCACGAGCCACCTGCTCACACCAGCCTTCACCACACGGGGTTAATCGCTGCCCACAAATTTCATGTCCGTCACTACCCTGCAGAACTGTCAATTCAGACAGCTCATAGCAGTCCAATCGTTGCCAAAGCTTTTCTTCAATGGCTTCAGCAAACTCCACATCGGTATTTAATTCCCTGCCCAGATCGTCCACGATTTTGGCAAAGGTACCTAGCTGTTGAGATACAAAACTACTGTTATCTAAGGTGGAGGCCAATTCGGTAAACACCTGGGAGAATTGAACAATCCGTTTTTCTAAAATCTGCTGAACCCGCGTATTATGAGATGCTTGCCGCTCGAGATATTTATCTGTACCTGGAATTATCCGCTCCAACTTCCTGACATGTTTGCAAGGAGTGATATATACTAATAGCCCAGCCACAAATATATAGCCAAAACAAACCACTGTTTGAGCCTGAATTGGAACATGGAAAACTAAGAGGCAGCCCACAATACCTCCTAGCCATAATCCTCCTGGGGTTTTGTGAAAGCATCCCGCCATCACACCAACAACCACAAGAAGAGTGCCAAACTCTATGGGCATCTGCAATAATAAACTAACAACTAATAGGCTTGGACCCGCCATGAAGGTTAAGAGCACACCCCCTAAACGAGCAGTGGTCAGAATGAGATAAAACATGATCACCCACCGCATCGAAATTCCGGCTATGATCAAATCAGATCCCATCAGCCCGGCCACCAATAGCAAGCTTAACTGTAATTCCTTATGGGCTAAGCTATGGGATGCAGTCCGCTCCAACAAAGGAATGACGATACTATATCCCACAATAGCTAACATAGATTCAGCAAGAGCGGCTATCCAAACCATGGCTGCCCTTTGGTAAAGCAGATTTATCGGTGCTTTTATCAGAAGAAAACCCACAATAATCCATAGAATCCAAAATTGGTGCGGACGTTGTTTGCTTGTCCCCCCAACAAACCAAATCAGACCTACTATTAGATAATAGGGTAGCAGTAGCACTGGGGCATTTAGTGTAAACAAGCCCAGTAACACACCGATAAAGGGCCCGGGAGAAACCTCTTGAGATTGTCGTCTGGTTGCGGCCAAATAGGCTACACCAAATGGTAGCAGTTCATTTAATAATAGTGCTCTAGCCAAGAAGAATCCAATCAGTATGGGCATCCATTGTATTTGAATACTAGGCCATCGCTTAGTCACAGCAGTGCGCTTTCGCTGCCTGACTGATAGAGGTACTACTCGATACGTGGGCACTGTGTTCGACTCTATCCGCTCCATAAAATCATCCCCTAAACATGAATTCACAAAACCTAACAATATCCCAGGTATTGTGCGCGAGTGGCTTACCATAAAGGGTAACACATCGCAGGGATGTTCTATGTCGAACAAGCTTGAAGTCAGATCCAACATTCTGATACTTTTCCACAAATAAAAAGAAAACCCTCCAGTCATGAGGGTTTATTTCGTGTATCGATGGTAGCGGTGGCTGGAATTGAACCAGCGACACTACGGGTATGAACCGTATGCTCTCACCATCTGAGCTACACCGCCATGACAAAGATTATTATACCCATAAGCGTTACTGAAGTCAACCCTATTTTTGAAAAAAACCTGCACGTTCCTGGGAAAAATAGGAGCGTGCAGTGGATATCCAACTAAAAGATAGCGTTTTGTACAATGAAGGATGCAAAAACCAGAGAAACCATAGAGATAAGCTTAATTAGGATATCTAAAGAGGGGCCAGATGTGTCCTTGAAGGGATCTCCCACAGTGTCACCGGTTACTGCGGCTTTATGCGCATCAGATCCTTTACCACCGAGGTTTCCTTCCTCAATAAACTTTTTAGCATTATCCCAAGCTCCACCAGCATTAGCCATCATTACAGCTAAGGTAAACCCGGAGAGCAAAGCTCCTGTTAAGAGGC
>SKHL01000123.1 GCA_007116995.1 Limnochordia bacterium | reverse complement strand
TCAAATGGCTAAGCTACAGGCCAAGTCTATTATGTTTACATCTCTTCTGTCTCCAAAGCAGAGTAAAATGTTTTTTCCAGAAGTGCTTTATCCTGTTTTGAACGATAATTCTCTAGAGTTAGTTTCGGCACAAGCGAGTGGCAATTCTAAGGATAACCTAAAGATCAACTGGATCTTTGAGTACGCAAAAGGCGAAGAATTGTATTTCGATGGTGAGAAGGTAGTTACTCCTCGAGCGAATCGAGTAATATTAGCTACACGGCCGAGTGGGGTTGTGATGGGATTCACTGGTGAGGTAGCTAATCATTTGCCTCAGCTTGGTGAACATATTGATGTGGGCTTTATGGCTGGGTATCATTATGCACCGAATGAGTCAGAGGCCTTACAAACCTATCTAACCGAAACGCTAGAGAGTATCCGCAAGCTAAAGCAAGGGAACGCGAATATCCGGTTACACTTTGAGTATGTACCAATGAAGGATGGGGATACCGAGAAACAGATGCTAAAGGCTGTAGCTAGTGAAATCCAGTCGTTTGGAGTTAATGAAAACGAAATCCGGCGGGTGCTTAAGTCTTTAGGGTATGACCAGGAGCTAGCTGCCATCGAAGAGAATGAACGATCCTATGCTCTCTATCAAGGGGCCTTACGATTAATGGAAGAGCTTGGATTTGAGCGGATTCAAGTACACAATTTGGGTTATTACGTTCTTGTACTGAAAAAGCCATATCCTACTACAGTGGAGAAGGTACGTGATGCTTGTCTTTATGCATCCTCGGTCAATGCCATGAAAGCGAAGCAGGGCGGATATGTAGAAAAGGATCAGGTTGCTAGTGCGGCCAAGCTCGGTCTGTCTGACATTGGGTTAAGCCAGTTAAGAGGATTTGCAGAGGAAGTGGAACAGTTAGGTGTGTCTATACCAGAAACCTTCATTAACGAAGGAGTATGGGAACGAGAGGATCATTATGTACTTGTGGTTCCAGCTCATGTAGTCCCCAACCCTGTAAGCACAGTAGGCATGGGCGATACCATTTCCTCGTCTTCATATGCCTGCGAGTCTGCTAGTATGAGTCTAGTAAAATAAGTTGAGGCATGATGGATCTGTATCGATCCATCGTTTTTTCTAGCCTATCAGAAAGTATAGTTTTTTGCAGAAGTTTTTAGAGGGAAACACCTGCTCTCTCACGAATGATTTGTTATGACCAATTAGGCAAAGGATGATCTGGAATGCTAGATGAGTTGAAGATATTCACTGGACGTGCCCATCCTAGATTGGCAGAAGAGATATGCCAAGAGGTAGGCGTGTCTTTAGGCCGTTCAGAGGTAATGAAGTTCACAAACGATAATTCCTTTGTGCGTATTAATGAAAGTGTGCGCGAGGCTGATGTATTCGTGGTACAGCCATCCTGCCAACCAGTTAATGATGGGTTAATGGAGCTTCTAATTATGATTGATGCCCTGAAAAGAGCTTCAATTAAGCGACTTACTGCTGTGGTAACCTATTTCCCCTATGGCCGCTCAGATAAAAAGGATCAGCCCCGTATCTCCATTACAGCTAGATTAGTGGCGGATCTGCTCCAAGTAGCAGGTGTGGATCGGGTTATCTCCTTAGACTTGCATGCACCCCAAATCCAAGGATTTTTCTCCATTCCGGTGGACCATCTAACGGCTGTGCCTATTTTAGCAGGTTATTTTGCTGATAAGAATCTAGACAATCTTGTAGTAGTCGCTCCCGATGCTGGGCGTGCTAAGATGGCACGACAATTTGCTAAAAGACTCAATTCTCCCATGGCCATTATTGATAAGCGTCGGTTAGGTAATGACGAACAAGTGGTGATGGATAATGTAATTGGTGAGGTAGCTGGGAAACGGTGTTTGTTAGTAGACGATGAGATAAGCTCTGGTGGGTCCTTAGTTTCTGCGGCCAACACCTTACAGCGAGCTAATGTATTAGAGGTATATGCAGCAGTTACCCATCCTGTTTTATCAGGAATGGCGCCCCAACGTGTGGCCTCTTCTCCAATACAGGAATTAGTTGTGACGAATAGTGTTCCTGTTCCAGGAGATAAGAGGAATTCAAAGATAAAAGTGCTAAGTATAGCACCATTAGTTGGAGAAGCCATTCGTTGTATTCATAACGGTATCTCCGTCAGCACTGTTTTTGAAAAAGAATAGGAGGGAAAAAGGTGCGTATACTACTTTTGTATTCATCCCAGCCAAAGCTAGTAGAATGGGCTAGGGTGTTACAAGGAGAATTAGAGAATCAAAATTGTCGTGTAGAGTTAGCGGTTGCTGGTGCGCAAGATGGTAATCCGGTTAGTGCTGGCCAATACAGTTTGATTGTCGTGTTAAGCCCATTTCGAGGCTGGTGGCGACCAATTATTCCCACTGAAATTGACAATTTGTTGAAACGTTGCAGCAGATTGGATGGAAAAAAGGGAGTAGCTCTGGTTCCCACTCGATTTGGTTCTGGGAAAGCATTGAAGTTTTTAATGCATCTCATGGAAGTGCAAGGAGTATTAGTTGAAGACTTCGCTACGATTCGTTCACAAAAAGACCTTAGTAAAATTGCCGATCGGATGTTGCGCTTAGTGAAATCATAATGTATAAAAAACCCTCGACCAAAGAGTCTGGGGTTTTTTATACATTATGCCTATTCTTAATGACTACTTCTAGTATATATTGGAGGCATCAAACGTTTATGGTGCGAAATATTATGCAAATATTCTATTCGGGATTTGTCTTTGTCTGGAATAGACTCACCCTTTAAGAAAGCATCAATACACTGGTATGTAGTACCCATTTCAGTTTCATCGGTTTGCCCTTCCCATAATCCGGCCGATGGAGACTTTTTGATGATATGGGGAGGGATCCCAAGAGCTATTGCAAGTTCTCGCACTTCCCTTTTTGTAAAGTCGGCCAAGGGGAGAATATCACAACCGCCATCACCATATTTGGTAAAATATCCAGTATAGAGTTCCGCTTTATTATCTGTCCCTACCACTAGATAATTCAGAGCATTGGCCGCGGTGTAGATTGTTGACATCCGTAACCTAGCCCGAAGGTTAGCGTTCGCCATTTTTTCTTCTGCTTGATCGTTAATCTTACTCAGTTCTAGGATGGATCGCTGCAGGATACTCTCGTGTTGGTCAGTTAAGTCCATTTGATAGTGAGGGATGGCTAAGTGCTCAGCCACCACTAACCCATCCCGGGCATCTTGTGGATTGGACTTAATTGGGATAATAATTCCTAAGCAATGCTGTGGGCAGGCTTGTTTAATTAAAGCAGCGGTTACCGCTGAATCGATTCCTCCACTTATCCCGACGACTAGACCCTGGCATTTTGTATCTGTTACTTGTTGCTGTAGCCAAGCAACTACTTTCGGTATTTCTGTTTGGATAGACATCAGTTAGACCCCCAAATATTTTTTTATTTCCCATTCATGGACTTGCCCTGTATACTCCTGCCAATCGTGTCTTTTTGCTCGTGTAAAATGGGTCAGCACATGCTGGCCAAGGGTTTCAGTTATTAGTGTATCATGCTGCAATAATTCTAAGGCATGCATGATAGAATTGGGTAGACTATGGACTCGGGCTGCTTCTCGTTGAGCATCATCCATATCGTAAATATTTTGGGTTAATGAAGGTGGTGGGATTATCTTGTTTTTAACCCCGGCTAACCCAGCCTTGATCATCACCGCAAAGGCTAAATAAGGATTGCAGGAAGGATCAGGGGAACGTAGTTCTACACGAGTTCCCTGTTGGCGAGAAGCTGGCACTCTAACTAAAGCTGATCGATTTTGGGCAGACCAAGAAATATAGACTGGTGCTTCGTATCCGGTGATTAATCGCTTATAGGAGTTTACTAAGGGATTAGTAATAGCTGTGTATCCAGGTGCATGTTTCAGTAATCCTCCGATGAAATGCAGTGCAATATCACTGAGTTGATATTGACTTTTTGGGTCATAGAAGACATTTCTCCCACGATTATCTACCAAGGATATGTGGGTATGCATACCAGAACCGGCTCGACCATAAACAGGTTTGGGCATGAAGCTAGCGATAAGCTGGTGTTGTCTAGCAATAGTTTTGGTAACGAATTTAAAGGTCGCTACCCGATCGGCACTCATGAGCGCATCATCATATTTAAATCCGATTTCATGTTGACCAATAGCTACTTCGTGATGAGAAGCCTCTACGTCAAAACCCATTTCTTCTAAGGCAACTACGATATCGCGCCGGGCATTTTCACCTCGATCAATCGGACCCATGTCAAAATAACCAGCTTCGTCGTGGGTTATGGTGGTGCCTCGGCCTGTTTCATCTAGGTGGAAGAGAAAAAACTCGCATTCTGGACCAGCCATTACCTGGTAGCCCATGTCAGCTGCTTCAGCCAGTGTCTTTTTCAAGATAAAGCGGGGGTCACCATTAAAGGGTTGATTATTTGTATAGTAGACATCACAGATGAGGCGAGCCTCTACTTGATCTGGTGAACTCCAGGGGAATACTGCAAATGTATCTAAATCGGGGCGGAGGTTCATGTCTGACTCTTCAATACGGACATAACCTTCAATAGAAGAACCATCAAACATAATTTCATTGTCTAATGCTTTCGGGAGTTGTTTTATGGGTATGGCTACGTTCTTCACAACGCCAAGTATATCCGAGAATTGTAACCGAATAAACTTAACATTGAGATCCTCAGCGAGCTTCAGAATTTCTTCTCGTGTTTTCGGCATCTATTAGTCGTCCCTCTTCTCTTTTAACAGTCTGTGTTTTATGAAATAATATCACTAATCTAGCGTCATTGTCAATTCATTTAGGAAAATAAAGGATTTCGGCTTGATATTGGCGAAATTCGTTTTTCGAACGATACTTTGGAGGTGCCCGATATAATGTTTAGATTGAAACAAGAGTTACGAATTCCAGGACCGGTTCCAGTGCCTGCTAACGTCTTATTAGCCAGTGCGCGACCAATGATTAATCATCGGGGAGTGGAGTTTAAACATAAATTACCCCAAATATTGGAGCGTTTGAAACCTGTTTTTTTCACCAAGGATACTGTCTTAGCTCTAACAGGATCTGGCACTGCTGCCATGGAAGCAGCAGTGGCTAACTTAGTTAGTCCGGGAGATCCAGTTTTAGTTCTAGTAGGAGGTTCTTTTGGGCAGCGTTGGGCTGAATTATGTCAAAGCTATGGTGCTGATCTACATGTGGTTTCCTATCCCTGGGGGACGGGAGTGGATCCCCAAGCTGTGAAGGAAGCTCTTGATTTAAACCCAGACATTGAAGTAGTATTCGCGACACATAACGAGTCATCTACTGCTGTACTAAATGATATTGAAAGTATTGGAGAAGTGGTCAAAAACTACCCAGCTTTGCTAGTAGTTGATGCTGTTAGCTCTCTAGGCGGCAGCCCTCTTGAAACCGATTCTTGGGGGATCGATATGGTATGTGCAGCTTCACAAAAGTGCCTGATGACACCTCCTGGATTAGCCTTTGTGAGTGTTTCTCAACGGGCTAGAGAACGGATGGAAGGGGTAACCTCTCCCCGATATTACCTTAATCTTTTAACCTATGAAAAGATGCTAGCCAAGGGTGAGCCTCCCTTTACTCCGAATCTGGCCAATTTCTTCGCATTGGATGAAGCTCTAGATATGATCTATGAGGAAGGGCTAGACAATATGTTTATTCGTCATATGTTAATGAGAGATATGGTGCGAGTTGGGATGGAAGCACTCGAACTGGAATTATTGGTTCTGGATAAGTGGGCATCGCCTACTGTGACGTCTGTGCGACCTGAGGGATTTGATGTGGTAGAATTTTGTCAGAGACTAAGGGAACAATATGGATTGGAATTGGCTGGTGGTCAAGGTAAATTCACTGGTGAGATATTTCGGATTGGACATATGGGGTATGCAACACCGTTAGATATGTTAACTACTCTAGCAGCGATAGAGTGTTGTCTAGGGCGTTACGGCGTTGCGACAGCTCCAGCAGGGAAACTATGGAACCAGTGGATTAAGGAAAACTAGGGAGGGGATCCGATGCGGGCGGTACTTTTCGATTTAGATGGAACATTATTAGAGACAAACTTCCAAACCTTTATGGCCGAGTATTTCCAAGGGGTGTCACGCCAATTTCGTCCCTGGATGGATCCGAATGAATTTCTGACGAATTTGATGGAAGCAACACACGTGATGACCATTAACATGGATGAAACTCGCACAAACCTAGAAGTTTTTACCGAAGACTTTTTCAAGCGAACAAGTTTAGATCCTGCTTTGATGGATCAGTTTTATCTGTATTATGACAATGAGTTTCCTAAATTGGAGTATTTAACCAAGGCCCATCCTTTAGCAGGAAAAGCGATTGAAACGGCAAGGAATTTAGATTGCAAAATAGTCCTAGCTACGAATCCATTGTTTCCTCGAAGCGCTATTATGGAAAGAATGCGATGGGCTGGTGTAGATGGCTATTGCTTTGATCTTATCACTGCAGGAGATAATATGCACTTTTGTAAACCGAATGTGGAATACTATCAGGAAATTGCCCGGACTATCGCGGTTGATCCTCGAGATTGTCTGATGATTGGAGACGAGCCTGAGAACGATGGTGTGGCCGTGAATTGCGGTATGAATACCTTTATCCTAGATGAGCGACGCTCATTAGCTGAATGCATCGAGTTTATGCTAGCGGGGGGAGTTTAGCGTAAGTGGATTTTACACTTCTAGACGCAGTTGATATTCTAATTGTTGCTTACGTAATCTATAAATTAATGAATGTAATTCGAGGAACCCGAGCCACTACATTAATTAAAGGCTTAGCAGTTATTTTTGTGGCTAGCTTAATCGCTCGAGCTTTGGCATTGCAAACAGTAAGTTGGCTGTTAGAACAAAGCACGACAGTCATCTTTGTCGCGTTACCCATCGTTTTTTATCCTGAATTACGACGGGCATTAGAGCAGATAGGACGCGGCCAGTTCTTTACGAAATTTAATACTAGCAAAGATCAGTCCCAGTCGGTGATTGAAAGTGTAGTGAAGGTAGCAGTGAAATTAAGTGCACGACGAGTAGGGGCATTGATAGTGATTGAGCGAGAAACAGGGTTGCAGGAGTTTGTCGAGACAGGGGTAGGTTTAGATGCTCTATTAAGTGCGGAGCTGTTGGGAAATATTTTTGAACCGAATTCGCCCTTGCACGATGGTGCTGCGATTATTCGCGATGGGCGTATTTCCAGCGCAGCCTCTTTTTTGCCTCTAACAGAGAGTCTGCTAGACTCCCAGCTGGGGACCAGACATCGAGCTGCTGTAGGACTGTCGGAACAATCGGATGCCGTAGTGATTGTTGTCTCTGAGGAGACTGGAACCATATCCCTAGCTGTGGGTGGACGGCTACGACGGTATTTAACAGAGAGTCGTTTAAGCGAACAGTTGCAGGCCTATTTACAGAAGGCAGAAGAACCCTTTCGTTTTAGGAGGGGATGGCATTGAGGATTTCTGGATGGAAGTCACTGTGGATTGAGCGACTGCGGGCTCTAATACGGGATGAGAACTTATATTTTCGGTTCTTCGCCTTATTCTTAGCAGTAATTCTTTGGTTTCTAGCTGGAGGAGAAGGTCGGTTTGCTACGGTAGAACGGATCGTCACTGTTCCTATGCAAGCGCAGGCTCTACCCGATGACTTTGCATTAATCACTGATCCAGGGCCGGCTCGAGTGCGTATTCGTAGTTTTTCTCCTTTAGTTCCCGTAGCAGAACGAGAAGCTCGTGCCGTCATTAATCTGAGTGGAGCTATCGAGGGAGAGGGCACCTATGGTGTGGATGTGACATTACCTACGGGAGTGGATCTTGTTAGTGTGACACCCCGTTGGGTACGGCTACGAACGGAACGAATTCTTAATCAACAATTTCCAGTAGCTGTAGCCCTGGTGGGTCTTCTCCCTGAGCAAGGTGTGCAAAGCTTAACTCCAGATCCGGCAGAGGTAGTGGTGAGAGGGCCTCGTAGTGTGCTAAATCAAGTGGAGCAGGTAGTGGCATACATTAGCCTTGCAGGCGGAGCTACTCGCTTAGAGGGAAATTTTCCTGTCCGAGCTGTTGATAACCAAGGTCGAGAAATCGAACAGGTGACGGTGTCTCCTGGAGAAGTACGAGTTATTCTCCAGCAGGTAGTTTCTCAGTATGAGCAAACCCTGCCGATTGTTCCTCAATGGCAAGGCCAGTTACCCGCGGGGCTAGAATTGGTTAGTTTTACGGTGGAGCCATCTGCTATTTTAGTTAGTGTTTCCACGACGCGGGGGGATGCTGTGGAACAGGTCTTTACGATGCCCATCCAACTTGAACCGTTTGAAGCCGGTGAGTTTTCTGTGGAACGTTCCCTGATTATTCCAGAGGGAGTGCGACCACTACAAAACCCAGAGGCAGGAGTGGATTTAGAGATAGCATCGATATTAGATCCGGATCCGGCTATAGTTGATGAGGAAGTTGAGGAAGAACCAGACGTATTGGAAGAAACAGATCAGGATGTAGACATAGACGATCAAGATACTGATATCAATGGGGATCTGGAGGAGCCAGACGCTCCCTACAATGAGGGTAATTAATGCGTTATGATGGAGGGGTAGTAATGGGACGATTGTTTGGTACCGATGGGGTCCGGGGAGTAGCCAACGTAGAGTTAACACCGGAATTGGCTTTTCAATTAGGGCAATCTGGTGCAGCCGTATTAGCAAAGAACACGCCACAACCAAAGATACTGATTGGTAAAGATCCACGGTTATCTGGCGCTATGTTAGAAGCAGCCCTTATAGCAGGGATCACATCTGTAGGTGGAGATGTGGTATTGCTTGATGTAGTGCCCACTCCTGCTGTGGCTTATCTTACGAAAGTGTTACAAGCCCATGCGAGCATCATGATTTCCGCTTCGCATAATCCCATGGAAGATAATGGCATTAAATTTTTTGCTGGAGACGGATTTAAACTAACAGATCAAGTGGAAGATGAAATTGAGCAGAGCCTAGGTAGCAAAGAGTTACCGCGTCCTATTGGTAAGCATGTAGGCCGAGTCTATCAGGAAAAGCAGGCCTTAGAAAAGTATATGGATTTTCTGATTGATTGCGTGAATGTGGATCTTAGAGGTCTCCATATTGCGCTAGATTGTGCGAATGGAGCAGCCTATCATTGTGCACCCCAAGTCCTCGAGAGGCTTGGAGCAAAGGTTTCTGTGATTAACGCTGCACCAACGGGAGTAAATATTAACGTGAATTCTGGCTCTACTCATCCAGACGTTATGCAAGACTATGTAGTAGACGTGGGAGCCGATATAGGAATTACCCATGATGGAGATGCTGATCGCGTGTTAGCCGTAGATGAACGGGGTAACCTAGTAGATGGCGATCATATTTTAGCTATTTGTGGATTAGACTTATTGGCGAAAAATAAATTGCCGAACAAAAAAATTGTCTCAACTGTGTATAGCAATGGTGGACTACGACAAGGGTTTCAACAAGCCGGCGGTGAAGTGGTGTTAACAAGTGCAGGAGATCGATACGTATTGGAAGCCATGATAGAGCATGACCTAGTTTTAGGCGGGGAGCAATCTGGTCATATTATTTTCCTCGATCATAATACGACTGGAGACGGGGTTCTAACAGCACTGAAACTTTTAGAAGTATTATTAGATAAAGGAGTCCCTCTATCGGAGTTAGCACAAGTAATGCCCGTGTTTCCTCAGGTATTAACGAATGTCAGGGTAGATACGAAGGATGGCTGGGACCAAAATGTAAGAATCCAGGCAGCTATCAAAAAGGCAGAGAGCTTGTTAGCCCCGGATGGTCGCATCTTTGTACGAGCATCAGGCACAGAGTCGCTCATCCGTGTAATGGGAGAGCATCCTGCGAATAAACAGCTGTTAGACGAAGTAATTCAGGCTGTAGCCACAGTTGTCCAATCTGAACAGGGGGCCTAACCAAAATCATGTGTGGTATCGTTGGCTATCTAGGGGATCAACAAGCCTATTCCTTGTTGCTAAAGGGGTTAGAGCGATTAGAGTATCGGGGCTATGATTCCGCGGGCATTGCAGTTTATACTAACGATCGCATTGAGATTAATAAATCTAAGGGGAGCTTAGAAGCACTACGTTTACTAGAACCGATTCGTGGACAGATGGGAATTGGGCATACTCGGTGGGCTACGCATGGGAGTCCGACAGCAGGATTACGGGAAGCAAAGCGACGAGGCTCACGAGTTCTAGCCATTACGAATGTGCAAGATAGTTCCATTGCTAGGGAAGCTGATGATGTCCTATATACCTACGCTGGCCCGGAGATTGCCGTTGCTTCCACTAAAGCCTACACTACGCAATTAGTGGTTCTCAGCTTATTAGCTATTTACCTGGCTCAGTTACAGGGAAATAGTGTTAATCCGGAGATTATTATCCAACTGCAGCAGCTGCCTGTCATTTTAGAGAAAGTCATCGATGATATGCAAGGAGTTATTGAACCATTAGCGAATAGACTAATGGATAGCCAAAATATGTTCTTTATTGGTCGCGGTCTCGATTATGCCGTGGCTGAAGAAGGAGCCCTCAAATTAAAGGAGATCTCTTATATCCATGCAGAGGCCTATGCAGCTGGTGAGTTAAAGCATGGGACTCTAGCATTAATTGAAGACGGGGTGCCAGTGATCGCTCTTGCCTTAGTCAATAAAGTCTTTGATAAAATGGTCAGTAACATAAGAGAGGTAAAAGCACGGGGGGCTACGGTAATCGCTCTAACCAAGGGGAATCGGGAAACTGTCGAACAAATGGTTGATGAAGTTATTGTGTTACCGCAGATTTGTGATTTATTAGCTCCTCTAGTCAGTGTAATCCCCTTGCAGCTATTTGCCTATCATACAGCATTAGCAAGAGGGTGTAATGTAGACAAACCTCGGAATTTAGCGAAGAGTGTAACAGTGGAGTGATTTTATGGGGGAAGCGGTTAAAGGGTGTGGTGTTGATATTATTGAAATTGAGCGAATCAGACGAGCTTGTATGCGATTTCCCTTTGTAGACAAAATTTTTACAGAGCGGGAGCAACTAACCTTAAAGGCTAAGGGGATATCTTCGTGGGCGGCTAGATTTGCTGGTAAGGAAGCTGTAATGAAGTCCCTAGGCTGTGGGTGGCAGCGAGGAATTAGTTTTCATCATATCGAGATAGTTCCTGATCAATGGGGAAAACCTACGGTTGAATTATCTAGTCGAGCCCGGGAAATTGCCCTAGAGCAAGGGATATGTAGAGTATTAATCAGCTTATCTCATAATCGGGAGACAGCCATAGCATATACAGTGGCAGTTGGAGAGGAGTCAGAATGATGTTAGTTTTGACTGCGGAGGAGATGCGTTCTGTCGACAACCAGGCGATTAACGGTTTAGGTATTTCTAGTTTGGTGTTAATGGAGAATGCCGGCGTGGCGGTAGTTCGCATGTTACAAGAGGAGTTCTCAGATCTTGATAAACAGCGAGTAGTCATCCTGGCTGGGATAGGCAATAATGGTGGAGATGGGTTGGTTGTAGCTAGACATCTTTTCAACCTAGGTGTAAATGTGAGAGTTTATCTGTTGGGTAATGAGGAGAAACTATCGACGGAATGTGCAGTGAATGTAGGCATCTTCCGGAAATTAGGTGGTGACCTTCAACC
>SKHL01000130.1 GCA_007116995.1 Limnochordia bacterium | reverse complement strand
CCATGTACGCACAGCCGCCTGCCAGTCGCGCATCTTGTTGCGCCCGACACGCCAGCCGTTGGATTCGTAGTAGGCGACGAATGCGCCGGGATCGACGCTGTTGCCTCTTTGCTTGCAATACCCGGTGACTTCAGACAGGGACGGTGGACGAAAGCGGGTAGCTTTCGGCCCGGTGTCTTTCTGTTCTGCGTCTGTTCTGTTCTGTTCTGTATCTGTTCTAGACGCGTGACGGGTGCGTGACGTCACGCGTGACGGTTTCTCGTCTCCCTGAGTGCGCTGTTTCTCCCTGTATCTGCGCGCTCTTTCGGCTGCCGTGGGATCACGATCCGACACGAATTGACGCTTGTCCCATGCAAGCGGTTGCCATGCGTCATCGATCAATTCGGCCTCAATCAGACGCCGCTTCACCTCGCTCACCGCGCTGAAGTCCAGCCACAACTTCTGCGCCACGATGCGATCCATCACACGCGGTTCACACTCCTGATCCAGCGTCCCGGCAGACTTCAGTGCCAGGACGCCGATGAAATGACGCTGATCCTCAAAAGCCAGCGTCATCATCTTTGCGTCTTCAAGAAAGTCGGTGTACATGCGAAACCAGGGGTTGCCCATTGTTGTTACAGCCTCCGGGTGTTGTGCTGTGCATCTTGCTTGCCGCTAAACTGTGCAACCCACGCCGCGTCAGGAATCCGAACGTCCTCCTCCCTGCGATATATGCGTATCGCTTCAGGCATTGCGCGCTTCAAATAATCCCAGTGCAGCCACACAAACTCCTCGCCACCGTTACCAGCAACATTCTTGCCCCAGTCCCTTCTGCTGCCGTCCTCAAAACCAATCATCAGCATGTGCGCCCGAACAAAAAGCGCACGCGTTCGCACCACAGCCACAGAGAGCAGATCACCCTCTGTTTTCGGCTCAGACATGTAGGCTTGCACCGTAAACTCAGGCAAAAGCCAACCACCATCTGGATCGCGAATTACACGCATCCGTTTGGCAAGCTCGGTTTCGGCTCCATTGGGCCTTTTGGTGCGAATTGAAAATGTGTCGAACCGTTTGTGTTTCGGGTTGTTTGGGTCGAGCCACTGCACTCGGCTAGCAATCCCTCGAATGCCGTGGTTGTGCTTTATCTGCCACGCATCGATGCCAGAAAGCGTATCCAGGTGTTTATCAAAACCGTCGTGCGTAACTGCCTCAACTGGGTACAGTTCACCGCCTCCCATCCAAGGCTTAATTTTAGGCCAAACGGCGCGCAAGAACTCAGACGCGCTATCCCCAAGGTCGCGCGCAACATCACCCCTCATCACGCACCCCCAAAACCTTGCATCCGCGTTGTTTGGCAATCTCAAGATGCTCCGGGCTTAGGTCGCAACCCCTAGCATTTCTACCATACTTTGCCGCGCCAAGCAGAAACGTACCTGTGCAACAAAACGGGTCCAGAACAAGGTCGCCGGGTTGTGTTGCATGCCTCACAAAACGCTCACCAATCTCCATCGGTTTCTGCCAAGCATGATATCGATCCCCAAGGCGTCCATCGGGCGCGTTGATCTCTTGCACAGAGAATTGTTCAAGCATAACGGGGCAATCAAGCGGGTCCGCATCTGGCATGCGGTAATACAGAATGGCTTGCCAGTTCAGTTTGTAATCCAGCTTCGGAGACGGCCCCAGTGTGTTCTTGTAAGTCCACACAAGTACCTGAGTCGGCATGGCGATATTCATGTATGCCGCAAGCTCTTGAGGGTATGCGCCGACAAACACAAAGGCGCGGCCCGTGCTTTTCAGTTTCGACAACGCAAGCGGCAGCCAGGACTCAGCAAAAGCCTCAATATCATCAACGTCTGTCGAGTACGGCGGGTCGGTCAGCAGCAGGTCGCACTGGGGCTGCCGCTCCAGCCACTTAATCGCATCGCCCAGTTCGGCCACCGGCTGAAACTCGCCAATGTCCTCCACGATCTGCGAGGCAATCGCGTCTTTACGCTTGCCGATGATCCGTTCGCTGATCGCCTTCTTCGTCTCCGCAACCCCTGCCTTGTCGAGTCGCGCGAGGTCTTGCAAAATCTCCTCCCGGTACTCGTCCACCTTCGGCTCAGCAAGCATGTACAGCGCGGACTGCGGCAGATAGTCCACCTCGTCTCGGCGCGCACCGAAAACTTCATGCATACGGCGGTATTGGCGAATGGTCTGCCACAGGGTTTCTTTAAAATTTAAAGCAACCCATTTCCCGAACCGGACGTTCGGATTGTCTCCCTCTATGCCACAACCCGACTCTTCGCATCTGGATCGCGCCAAACCGCACAACCGCCCGATCTCCCAAACATCGCGCTCCATGCCAGAGACAAGCCCGTTCACCTCGTTGGCGATCTCTTGCAGACTCAACTGCCCAGCGCGGACAACCTCTTGGCGCGTGTCGTTCGTCATCTGTCTTGCTACACTCTCGTTGCTCATCACTACCTCTCTGCTAGGTACTGCTGGGAAGTCCGCCGCATGTGTCGCAATCACTTGCGGCGGGCGTTTCTGTCTTCTGCGAAAAAATGCTCAACCCACTTCTGTACGCCTTCCCTGTATTCGCCGGGACACTCAGCCAACCGCGCCCGCCGTTCGTCACGTGTCGATCCGGCGGCGACGTAGAGGCGCCAGGGGTTAATGGGTGCTTCGTGTGACGGCTTCATTCAATCTCGACTCCGAATCACTGTTGTGTGACGCCGACCCCATCACCACTTCATCGCCAAAGGTGCCGAAGCAATGCGCCGCTCATGTCCCCGAATACGCAACGTGCGACGGCCGCGTTCGCCGGTTTCAACGTTAACTGGCAGCGTGTCCTCAAACATCCGCATCGCACGCTTTGCCGACGCCTGACTCATGCCGTACCGGGTTCGCAGAATCTCAGTGGTAACAGGCAGGCCGCGATAGATTCGTGCGGCAATTCGGACAGCTTCGTCGTTCGTCACACCAGCCCCCGCAACCGCTTACTCTCCAACTCCACCGCGCAGTCAAAACACGTCTGCACGCCGGGAAGTGCTGCTTGCCTCATGCTGGGAATCTCGCAGCCACATTCGATGCAGCAATCCGCACTCTCAACATCAGCCGGCATCACCCCGCGCGCCGCACGAATTGCAAGCTCCAAGTCCATATCAATGCGCGCCTGCGCCATGTCTGCCTCGTCAGCCAT
>SKHL01000033.1 GCA_007116995.1 Limnochordia bacterium | reverse complement strand
GACCGAACTGTCTCACGACGTTCTGAACCCAGCTCGCGTGCCACTTTAATCGGCGAACAGCCGAACCCTTGGGACCTACTACAGCCCCAGGATGTGACGAGCCGACATCGAGGTGCCAAACCTCCCCGTCGATGTGAACTCTTGGGAGAGATAAGCCTGTTATCCCCGAGGTAACTTTTATCCGTTAAGCGACGGCAATTCCATGTTAAACCGCCGGATCACTAAGTCCTACTTTCGTATCTGCTCCACTTGTAGGTGTTGCAGTTAAGCTCCCTTATGCCTTTACACTCTAAAAGATAGTTTCCAACTATCCTGAGGGAACCTTTGAGCGCCTCCGTTACTCTTTGGGAGGCGACCGCCCCAGTCAAACTGTCCATCAGACACTGTCCGTTGCCAGGATCACTGCACAACGTTAGAACCTCAAAATCTAAAGGGTGGTATCCAAAGGTTGACTCCACAAAAGCTAACGCCTCTGCTTCAAAGTCTCCCACCTATCCTGTACATCAAATTTCAAAATTCAATGTCAAATTACAGTAAAGCTCTACGGGGTCTTTCCGTCTAGTCGCGGGTAATACGCATCTTCACGTATACTTCAATTTCGCCGGGTCCCCTGTTGAGACAGTGCCCAAGTCGTTACGCCATTCATGCGGGTCAGAACTTACCTGACAAGGAATTTCGCTACCTTAGGACCGTTATAGTTACGGCCGCCGTTCACTGGGGCTTCAATTCAAAGCTTCGCTTGCGCTAACCTCTCCTCTTAACCTTCCAGCACCGGGCAGGCGTCAGCCCCTATACTTCATCTTGCGATTTAGCAGAGACCTGTGTTTTTGATAAACAGTCGCTTGGGCCATTTCACTGCGGCCAGCTCGCGCTGGCACCCCTTATCCCTAAGTTACGGGGTCAATTTGCCGAGTTCCTTAACAAGGGTTATCCCGTTCGTCTTACGATTCTCTCGTCGTCTACCTGTGTCGGATTGCGGTACGGGCACCTATTGTCTACCTAGCAGCTTTTCTCGCCAGCGTGAATTCACGAACTTCATTACTAAATTTCACTCCCCATCATCACCTAGGGTTTGATTCTAAACGTACTTTACTTTTTAGACCCCTCATGATTTGGCCGCAGATTTCCATAACCGCGGTTTCGCTATCCTCCTGTGTCACTGCATCAGCTCTTTATCGACAATCGGTGGTACAGGAATATCTACCTGTTGGTCATCGCCTACGCCTTTCGGCCTCAGCTTAGATCCCGACTAACCCTGGGCGGACAAACCTTCCCCAGGAAACCTTAGACTTTCGACGGGGTGGATTCTCGCCACCCTCTCGCTACTCATGCCGGCATTCTCTCTTGTTTGCAGTCCACCACCCCTTCCGGTATGGCTTCAGCCCACAAACATTGCTCCTCTACCGATTGCGGTAATCCGCAATCCCTAAACTTCGGTGTTAGGTTTAGCCCCGTTTATTTTCGGCGCACTACTACTCGACCAGTGAGCTATTACGCACTCTTTAAATGAATGGCTGCTTCTAAGCCAACATCCTGGTTGTTTTAGCTGTGACACATCCTTTACCACTTAACCTATACTTTGGGACCTTAGTTGTAGATCTCGGCTGTTTCCGTTTCGACAATGAAACTTATCTCACACTGTCTGACTCCTTGCTATAATTGTCTGGTATTCGAAGTTTGATAAGGTTCGGTAGGCCGCGAAGCCCCCTAGCCTATTCAGTGCTCTACCCCCAGCAATCTTTACGCAAAGGCTAGCCCTAAAGCTATTTCGGGGAGAACCAGCTATAACCTGATTCGATTGGAATTTCTCCGCTATCCACAGATCATCACCGACTATTTCAACAGGCGTGTGTTCGGACCTCCACAGTGTGTTACCACTGCTTCATCCTGTCCATGGATAGATCATCAGGTTTCGGGTCTACGACATGCAACTACTCGCCATTTCAGACTCGCTTTCGCTTCGGCTCCGCAACTTAATTGCTTAACCTTGCTACACATCGTAACTCGCCGGCCCGTTCTACAAAAAGTACGAGACCACACTTGGATTGCTCCAGTAGTGCTATCTCTGCTTGTAAGCACACGGTTTCAGGTTCTATTTCACTCCCCTTCCGGGGTTCTTTTCAACTTTCCCTCACGGTACTATTCGCTATCGGTCACTAGGTCGTATTTAGCCTTAGGAGATGGTCCTCCCACATTCACACCGGATTTCTCGTGTCCTGTGCTACTCTGGAACACCCTAGGTTTGATTTCGGTTTCGGTTACGAGACTATAACTCTGTTTCGTCCAGCTTTCCAGCTGTGTTCACCTACCAATTTCAATACCACGTCGGGGTCCGAACCCCTAGATTATTTCTAACCTAGGTTTGGGCTCTTGCAATTTCGCTCACCACTACTTTCGCAATCGTTGTTTTACTTTCTTTTCCTCCAGGTACTTAGATGTTTCAGTTCCCTGGGTTCCCCTTATAACACTATGAATTCGTGTTATAATACTGGCTCATTACAGCCAGTGCGTTTCCGCATTCGGACATCTATGGGTCATAGCTCATTTGCAGCTCACCATAGCTTTTCGCAGCTTGTCGCGTCCTTCATCGGCGCCTAGTGCCAAGGCATCCACCATATGCTCTTTGTAGCTTAATCTATATTTTACGTATTGGATTTCTTAGCATTTTTGCTTATTCTTAATCTTTGTTAAAGATAAAAACTCAGCGTAAATTTACAGTATATTTCTTTTTTGAAGATTTTTACATATTACACTTATTTTTGTTACTGATATTTGACTCGATATATTATATAAATTACTTTATATATTATATTGATATCTATATTATTTAATTGTCAATGTTCTGTTTCGCACATCAGTGCGACCCACTTTTTTAAGGACAATTCATTATATTTCAATCGAAATTTTTGTGTGTCCTTTTTATCGCGGTGAACCCAATATAACACCATAAAAATTAAAAGTCAACACTTTTTTACAATTTTTTTTACATTTTTTAAACTTTTTTTCGCCTTTTAACATCAGCACTTCCGACACCTCGCCGTGTGTTTGCAAAATGTTAAAAAAAATATATGAATTATCTAATCAAAAATAAAAAGAGTCTTAAAAGACTCTTTTTATTTTATATCAACTCCTTGACTCTTATCTTCTTTTGGATGAAGAATGGCGAACTGACTGTT
>SKHL01000146.1 GCA_007116995.1 Limnochordia bacterium | reverse complement strand
AACACGAAAAATGTAACGATTACTATTGATCAGTTACCGAAAGCATTAGACAACGAAATCATGTTTGATGGCTCTTCTATCCAAGGATTTGTCCGCATTCAGGAATCAGATATGTACTTGTATCCTGATCCTAACACATTTGCCGTATTACCCTGGAAGAGCAATGGCTGTAAGGTAGCAAGAATTATCTGTGACGTATATCTGCCTAATGGCGAACCATTTTCCGGATGTCCTCGAAGTGTATTAAAGAAATCACTAGAAAAAGCAGAAAAACTCGGCTATACCATGTATGTTGGTCCAGAGCCCGAATTCTTTTTGTTCAAAACCGATTCTCAAGGTAAGCCAGTCATAGAGACGAATGACATCGGAGGATACTTCGATTTATCCCCAATGGATAAGGGAGAAGCCGCCCGTGAGAGTATTGTATTCGCTCTTCAATCCATGGGATTTGAGATAGAAGCGTCCCACCATGAAGTAGCCCCAGGACAACACGAGATTGACTTTAAGTATGATGATGCTTTAAGCACTGCAGATAACATCGCCACCTTCCGCTTTGTTACTCGCACGATTGCCTTGGATTATGGACTCCATGCCTCCTTTATGCCCAAACCAATCTTTGGAGAAAATGGTTCTGGAATGCATGTTCACCAGTCGCTCTTCTCCAATGGAAAAAACGTCTTTTATGACGAAGAGAGCAAAGGTCTTAGTAAAATAGCTCGTCATTACATCGCTGGAATCTTAAGCCATGCTCAAGCCTTCACAGCGATTACCAATCCAACGATAAACTCGTATAAGCGTCTAGTACCGGGATATGAAGCACCTGTGTACGTTGCCTGGTCTGGAAAAAACAGAAGTTCACTAATTCGAATTCCAGCCGCTAGTGGTATCGGCACTCGAGTGGAACTCCGAAGCCCGGATCCATCTACTAACCCCTATTTGGCTTTAGCGGTTATGCTAGAATCTGGATTAGATGGAATTGAACGCCAGTTAGACCCAGGAGCTGAGTGTTCCGATAACATCTTTGAGATGTCAACAGAACAACGAGATTCTCACAACATTCCTAGTCTACCAGGAAATTTAGCCTATGCCCTGGAACTATTAGAACAAGATGAATTAGTCTGTACAGCTTTAGGTGATCATGTCTATACTAACTTTATAAAGGCAAAAACTATAGAATGGGATCGCTATCGCACGCAAGTTCACCAATGGGAACTTGATGAGTATCTATCGATCACCTAAATACCTCCACAAGAACCGGGCTAGTTAATTATAAACTAGTCCGGTTCGCTTTCACCCTCTATTCTCCCGCTCTACTCTTGACACCTGTTGCCCCTTATGATATGTATAACCTAACATGAAAACCTGACATAGGGAGTGACATTGTGTTAAACCAACTACAGCGTGACATCATCACCAAAGCAGAAGAGAAAGGGATCCATCTGATCCAACTACAGTTTACCGATATCCTGGGAACACTAAAAAACGTATCCATAACATTAGACTACTTACCGGATGTATTCGAACACGGAATTATGTTTGATGGTTCGTCTATTCTAGGCTTCACTCGTATTCATGAATCAGATATGTATCTCTTTCCGGATATTCACACGTTTAACATCTTTCCTTGGAAAACTGAGAGTGGGGATAGTATAGGTCGATTCATCTGTGATGTTTATACTCCTAATCATCAACCCTTTCTGGGATCACCACGAAGTATTCTAAAGAAGGTCATCGCTGAAGCCCAAGCCATGGACTTAACCATTTTCGCTGGGCCAGAACCAGAGTTCTTTCTATTTGAAACCGATGAGGACGGAAACGCAAAAGGTGTTACCCAAGATCGAGGGGGATATTTTGACTTATCTCCTACCGATAAAGGCGAAGCTGCTCGTAACAGCATCGTTAAAGCCTTGGAAAAAATGGGCTTTCAGATCGAAGCATCGCACCATGAGGTAGCGCCCGGACAACACGAGATAGACTTCCGGTTTGCCGATGCCCTCACCGCTGCAGATAATTTAAGTACCTTTAAATTTGTGACCAAGGTTGTTGCTAAAGAGCACAAGCTCCACGCTACCTTTATTCCAAAACCGATTCAAGGTGAAAGTGGCTCGGGTTTGCATATTCATTTATCGGCTTTTACAGAGGATGTAAATGTATTCTATGATCCTAAAGATGAGGATGGTCTATCAAAAACTGCTCGCTGTTTTATTGGTGGCTTACTAGAACATGGACGTGCCATGACGGCCATTACAAATCCAACCATCAATTCGTACAAACGCTTAGTACCCGGTTATGAGGCACCGATTGATCTAACCTGGTCGGCCCAGAACAGAAGCTCCCTAATTCGGATTCCCTCTGTACGCGGGAACGCTACTCGATTAGAGTACCGTAGTCCAGATCCCTCGGCCAATCCTTATCTAGCCCTAGCGGTGATTATCAAGGCCGGACTAGAAGGTTTTAAGCAGAAAACAAATCCTCCAGCTCAATTCCGAGAGATTTCCTATGATCTAAGTCTCGTTAACCGACAGGAAAGAGGAATTGAAAATCTACCGGATTCACTGAAAGAAGCCCTTGATGCCCTAGCCCGAGATAGTGTTGTGCAAGAAGCCTTAGGGGATCATATTTATAAACACTTTATGCAGGCCAAATTAATCGAGTGGGGCATCTACAGAAATCAAGTCCATCAATGGGAGCTAGATCAATATTTTACTACACTGTAAGCAAATCATCCTTTATGATTTGCTTTTTCTTATGCTATTCTACGAGTAGTTTACGATTAGTTTACGCTGTATACTGATATATCGGCATATACCGTTGTATACGTGTATTACATCGGTTTTTCTATATATTTCTATCATCCTCTATAGTATAATAACCCCAATAAAGCAGCTGAACCCGAGTTAGGGCCCAACTTGGGAACAACTGTGAATCTATTGCAATTGAAGGAGTTGGATGAAATGACGAAATGGTATTGGTGCTTTATGCTAACGGTTACTCTGTTTACCTTTTTCCCAAAACAGGCTCTGGCTCAGGATTTGGTCGAGATTACTACCGCAATTAACACAGTTTGGGTTCTATTAGCCGCTTTTCTCGTGTTCTTCATGCAAGCTGGATTCGCCATGGTAGAAGCAGGTTTTACTAGAGCGAAGAATGCTGGAAACATTGTAATGAAAAACATTATGGACTTAGCTGCTGGTTCCATTGTTTATTGGGCATTTGGATTTGCCATCATGTTTGGAGTTGGCAATGGGTTCTTTGGTTCTAGCGGATTCTTCCTATCAGACTCTTTTGCCCATCTAGGTTTAGATATTCCTACTCCCGCTTTCTGGATTTTCCAGGCTGTATTTGCCGCTACAGCAGCTACTATTGTATCTGGAGCGATGGCAGAACGTACAAATTTTGCAGGATACCTATGTTATAGTGTATTTATTACTGGAATCATTTACCCTGTGGTTGGTCATTGGACTTGGGGTGGTGGTTGGCTAGACCAACTGGGATTTGTTGACTTTGCTGGTTCTAGCGTAGTACATTCGGTTGGAGGTTGGGCAGCCTTAGCTGGCGCTATTGTCCTTGGCCCCCGTATCGGGAAATACAATGAAGACGGTTCCATTAACGCCATTCCTGGACATAATCTACTGATGGCTGCTCTCGGCGTATTTATTCTTTGGTTTGGATGGTTTGGTTTTAATCCTGGGAGCACATTATCTGGAATGGACTCAAGTATCGCTATGATTGCCGTTACCACCAACTTATCTGCTGCAGCAGGCGCTGTCTTAGCCATGATTGTTAGCTGGTTAAAATATCGGAAACCTGATGTAAGTATGACGCTAAATGGAGCTTTAGCCGGATTAGTTGGCATTACCGCTGGTGCGGCTGATGTCACCCCTGTAGGTGCTGTGATGATTGGATTACTTTCTGGTTGTGTTGTCGTCTATGCTGTAGAAATGATTGATAAAATTCACGTGGATGATCCAGTAGGAGCTATTGCTGTACACGGTGTGTGTGGAGCGCTTGGCACGCTCCTTGTCGGACTGTTTGCTACTGATGGTGGAGTATTCTATGGTGGTGGGCTTGCATTATTACGAGTCCAAGCGATTGGTGTGGTGGCAGTAGCTGCTTGGACCCTTACCACTGCTTTTCTTATTTTTAAAATTATTGACGCTACTGTGGGTCTTAGAGCTAGTAGCGAAGAGGAAGTGGAAGGATTGGATATTACAGAACATGGATCCACCTCCTATCCAGACTTTGTGCCTTTGTATGGTAAAAGCTTTAAGATCAAAAAAACTAGCTAATAGCGAGTTGAGAGAGGAGTTCTCAAATGAAAAAGATAGAATGTATGGTCCGTCCGGCCTGTTTGGAGCAGTTGGTGATTACTATGGAAAAACTAGATTTAGGCGGAATGAACATCACCCAGGTAGTAGGCTATGGGTCCCAGAAGGGTGCTGGCGATACTAGCATCTATCGTGGAGTGGAATACACGGTTAAGCTAAAGGAGAAACTAAAGGTAGAAACAGTCGTCCCGGACTCCATGGTGGAGACGGTTATCGAGCAGATTCTTAAGGCTACTCGCACAGATAGTGTGGGTGATGGTAAGATATTTATCTACAATATTGAAGAGGCTATCCGGATCCGCACAGGAGAACGGGGAGATGCCGTAATCTAGAGTACATTGTAGTACCCGACCCCAGACGAACGTCTGGGGTCTTGCCCATATCATCAAGTATAACTATTTTCAGGAAGTGACGCGGTAATTTCTTGACACACATGGAACTATGCATTATTCTAGTAGTAAGTAACAAATATACTTTGCAATACTCCGGAGGTGGAGATATCGTGCTTAACTTACCACCGATTAATCCCCATAGCTATCAACCTTTACGAGAACAGGTCTATGATTTAGTTCGGGAAGCTATCTTAACAGGAATGCTCCCACCAGGTGAGCAGATTACCGAGGTTAGCATTGCAGACCAGCTAAAGGTTAGCCGCACACCTACGCGGGAAGCGATTCGCATGCTAGAACAAGAAGGACTAATCGTGATCATCCCCCGTAAGGGTGCGTTTGTCACAGGTATCAAGTCTATGAAAGAGATCAATGATATCTTTCAGGTGCGCGTCGTGCTAGAGGGGCTTGCTGCATCCCTAGCAGCAGAAAATATAACTGTGAAACAACTTGAGAAGCTAAATCAACAGACAGAGTTAATAACTAGCTGTCTAGCTAATGCAGATATCAAAGGATGTATCGAAATTGATACCGCCTTCCATCGCCTTATATGCGAAGCGTCGGCTAACGACATGCTTCAAAAAATCCTAGATAACCTTTTCGAACAAATTACCCGTTTCCGGGGGGCTTCATTAGGGAGTGCTGGGCGATTGAAAGAAGCATTGGACGAACATATTGCATTAGCCCAAGCCATTACCGATCGTGAGCCAGAGAAAGCACAGGAACTGGCCATCGCACACTTAGAAAATGCGAAGAACTGTGTGTTAGCTGTGTTCCAACAACAAAATCGTCCCAAATGATTCTAGAACAAAACAGTAGTATAAGAAAAAAATTGTTGATGTATCTCGGTCAACAATTTTTTCTTATACTACTGTCGATCATCGTCTGTTACAACAGGACTTTCCCTCTAACATGTAGAATACAAAAGTGTATGAAATAACCAATGAAAGAAGGAACTGCGATGCAAAAAAATGTTAGCTTAGGAACACTGCTGATTGGAATCGGTGTGATCTTGATGTTAGCCCAATTTGGACTTCTTGGAGACCATCTGATCCTGTACTTAATCTCTCTGGGGTTTTTCACTGCCTATAAGTATGCAGGGGGCTCTCAAAAATACAGCAATGTTGGCTTTTTGATTCCAGCCACAGTCCTATTGGCCATCGCTCTATTTGTTGATGTGGAGCGGATTCTAAACAACTGGTTGTTAGGTGCAGGTTGGTTTTTCCTCTTACTAGGTGGTGCTTTTTTCGCAGTATATTATTTCCACACAGGTAGAGTTGGGGCTGAGTGGGGAGACAAACGTTGGCCACTCTTTCCCGCTGCTGCGCTTACAGGTTTTGCTTTATTTATTGCCGTAATTGAACAGGTTGATGCTTGGAAACGTCTAGGAGTTGCCAATTACATCCTGCCCATCCTGCTAATAGGAATTGGTTTATTACTTATCTTTCGCAAGCAAAAACAAAGTTAAAGGCGCCCCAAACACAACAAGGCCTCACCTGCCAACTAGACTACGAGCGCGTAATAGCCAGATCCCGCCCGAGTAGCAGAGCTTGATAAAAACGAGCACTAGCTGCAGTCAATAGCTGAGGTCCCTGTTCAAGCGCTGTTTCTAAGCCCATGGGTTGATCAACAATTGGTAACACCAGTGTAAGTCCTTGTGCTGCTAGTCCATCTAGTCCACGCCCAATGGTTCCCGCAAAAGCAACAGCCTTCACACCATGTTTCTGTGCTAGTCGCGATACACCGATAGGCGCTTTCCCATATAGAGACTGGGCGTCTATTCTTCCTTCTCCTGTGATTACAAGATCCGCATCTTGCAGATGCTCGGACAGATTTGTTAGCTTTGCGATTAGCGAAAATCCACTTTCTAGGTGACAATTAGCAAAGGCTAGTAGCCCAAAACCAAAGCCCCCAGCCGCACCACTGCCTGGATAATTTCGAATACATTTGTTCACCGTTTTCTCTACTACATCAGCATAGCTAACTATGCCTCGTTCAAGTGCGGCTAATTGGTTGGGAGCGACCCCCTTTTGTGGTCCAAATATATAGACAGACCCTTCAGGTCCAAGCAATTTATTGGTTACATCGGAGGCGATCTCAATCTCCACATGGCGAAATTGAGGATCTAGTTCGCTCATATCGATAGAAACAATTTGATCTAAACGTCCTCCCACTCGTTGTATTTCTTGACCTGTTTCGTTAAGGAATCGAAGGCCTAATGCTTGCAAACATCCTGCACCACCATCTACCGTGGCACTGCCACCTAAACCAAGAATAATCTTTTTTGCCCCTTTCGCTAACGCATCTCGAATTAACTGTCCGGTTCCATAGGTAGAGGCATTCCATGGATCGTATTCGGATTCTTCCAGTAATGGCAATCCTGAGGCAGCAGCCATCTCCACAACAGCTGTGTGTTGTGCAGGGATCCAACCATACTCTGCCGTGATCTGTCGGCCTAGAGGATCTTCTACATTACAGGATATGCGTTCACCACCTATTCCCACTAAAATAGCCTCTACAGCGCCTTCGCCTCCATCCGCCATGGGAACTAATTGACAAGATACCGTGGGATCGATGGAATGAATTCCATCAGCAATAGCCTTTGCTGCTTCAACACTCGATATGGATCCCTTAAAGGAGTCCGGTGCGATAATTACTTTCATTAATTTTCCTCCAACAAACTAAATTTGTTAAACCCGTCAATATCCACTATAATAGAGGATAAAATAAAACAATTTGCCTACCTAATCGGGGAGAGTTGCTCCGGTGTGTGCGGAGAAGAATATATAGTCCTCTTCTTGAGACAAGAGCAACTACGGAACGAAGAGGGTCATCACAATATCTCCCGCAAGGGATTGCCCAGGTTGAAGGACCACAGTTCCGGTATCCTCTATTTCCTGATTCGCTAAATTGAACCCATTATTACAATTCGTGACAGGTTCTACAGCGAAATATCCCGGTTTATCTTGGGGACAAAAGATGATTACATGCTCAAAAATTGGATCCCAATCCATGATAAGAGTAACGTTGCTCTCCATCCATTTGATTGATGCTTGTTTGTGAGCAACCCGGAAACACGTATCGAGGAAGGCTGGGGTTAACTCCCGCTCCTCAGAAAAGTCGTGTGCTGTATCCACAGGTTCCCAACCACCAGTCGGAATCGGCGTATCCCCAGGATACACTCCTGTTGTGGGAATGCATACTACTACCCTTTCTTCCTGAGTGCTTAACTTACGCATAAAATAGGGATGAATACCCATACCAGCTGGCATTGGTGTTATCCCTGTATTGATTAGTTCCATATGAGTCGTAAGCTTCCCATCGGAAATCGTGAATTCCATTTTGCCTGCAAAAGAGAATGGCCAATTGACATCAGTAAAATCCCGGCTATCAAAAGACAATCGCAGGGTATCGGTACGTTGCTCTTCGACATTCCACGCTCTTGTGCGCACATCTCCGTGAATGGTATGACCATCTTCATTGTTTATTTCTAATTGGTACTGCTTACCGCCAAATTGAAGTAAACCAGCCTGTACCCGATTGGAGTAAGGCATCATGGTAAAGGATGAGAACAACCCCGCTAACCTCTGCTCTAATGCTTCGGGCGGCGTTTCCCGCATGATATCAATCCAATGCCCTGCTAAGTTATACTGCATTTTATAGATAGACGCTCCCACCGTGGGACTGATTACCACCCTGACTGTATCATTTTCTAGCACAACTAGTTCTTTCATGATCTTATACCCCTTTCATTATGGAGATTCCTCGTAAACAGAATTTCCATATATCATAAGATACATCCCTGCTATCAGTGGAGTCATTCATTACTATATTCTCTTTTTGGATCCGATTTTCCTTCAAAAAACCGAGTAGCATAAATTCGCTACTCGGTCTAGTTAGCTAGGATTTGGGGATTTCTAATACTTGTCCAATCTCAAGCCACCAGGGTTCAGTAATATCATTGTAATTAATTAACTCCACCCAATCCACATTAAACTGACGAGCTACTTTTACCACAGTATCTCCTTGCGCCACCGTATAGGATATAATCTTTTCATTAGTTACAGGAATCCGTATCTCCTCGGCAATCTCCACCCAATAGGGATGGACCATATCATTCGCCTCAATAATATCCTTGGTAGGAACATTAAAGCGTTGAGCGATTTTATATAGCGTATCCCCACCGACTACTCGGTATATTTCGTAGATGGTTTCACTCACCTCTTTACCAAGACGAGTACGTAGCTGTACAATCGTAGCATTACGGTTATCTAGTCGTTTACGTAACTCTTGATTCCGATCCCGCAGTTCTGTAATTGTCCGATTTCGATCATCTAGGCGTGCCCGGAGGGCTTGAATCGTTGTGTTCCGATCGTCTATGCGACCACGCAGGGTTTCAATGGTCTGGTGCAATGTCTCCACAGTTTTGTCTGCATTGGCAGAAACGGTGGTCGTGCTTACCATACCAAAGAACAGTAAAAGAATAAGTCCGTATATAGTGATTTTCACTTGCATTCCTCCTTTTCTATTGCACATTAATAATATACTCCCAGCTAAAATCGTTCAATGCTAAACTAATGGGTAGCATGGAGAAATATAGTAAAAAGAGATGCCCCATAGACATAGAGCACCTCTTACAGAAAAACACTATCGAACTACTTCTTTTTATCAATAAAATATCCTCCGCTTTGTTGCTGAAACGGATTATAGGCTTTACTACCTTTTTTACCACTTTGTAGCTTTTGTAGCTCCGTCTGGACGCCTTGGAGCTTCTGGGCAAAGATACTCGCAGTCTCTCCATCAATCCGCTGGATCTCCCCCAAAATAGTACTTAATTGCTCCTTTTCTGCAGCTAAGACATCTCCGTCCCAGTTAATAGTCGAATCAGTCAACTCATCTAGTAATCTCTGCTCCAACTCGATAGCGGTAATGAACTGCTGCCGTTGATCAACTAACTCTCTTAGTCGATTCATCTGGACTGGATCACTAAAGTCCGCTGTCTGGCAAAGTTGATGCTGCGTTTCTGCTATGACTAACATCTGCTGATAAATCTGTTGCTGACACTGATAGCTCTCTTTGTATGTCTTCATTATCTAGTTCCCTAACCCTGCTAATTGTTGATACAGCCAATCAGACTGAGCATACATGTCACTTAAAGCCCGTTCCATCGCTGTAAACTGAGCCCAGTATCTTTCTTCGACTCGATGAAGTCGATCCTCTATCCTGACCATCTGGGATTCCATCCGTCGAATCTGGTCACTAAGCGCACTTTGATCATATGAATTCGCTTCGCGTCCAGCTGTATTTGCTAATCGGGTAATACTTGAGTTAACAATAGTGTGTAACCGTCTCGCAATCCCCGACTCTCCTTCTTCTCTGTCTGAGTTATTGGTAAAAAGGCGCATTACCTGATCACTATCTTCGACTAAAGCAGCCCGCAGTTGAGATTCATTCACGTGAAGCTTCCCATTTTCATGCCACGCCCCTGTATTGATCCCAATCTGTGTTAAGCTCGCCAACCCATCTAGTCCCTGCACACTAGAGGTTAAGGATAACCGTATGTCAGCGAGGATACTGCTTAACATCCTGTCTCCACGGAGCAATCCGCTAATAGATCGTTCTTCCCATAATTCAATCTCCCGATCCGACATACTATCTTTTTGTTCATCGGTTAAAGGCGGATACTCACGATAAAAAGGTTCTCGCATTTTTCCATTAATCTCATCAATAATCTCATTATATAAATCTACAAATGATATTATGTTGTCAAAGGCTTTGTCTGTGTCCCGCTCAATTGTAATTTGGATTGGAGATTGACTCTGGCTATGCAGGGTAATCCGGGTTCCACTAAGATCAAAGATATTACTCTCACGCTGCGTTGACAACCCATTGATAACCAATTCTGCGTTGGTACCTTGATCACTAGTTAACCATTCTCCAGCACTGTCAACTAAAACCTGATTTAAAAAAGAATTTGTTTGAATGTCATCCAAATCAAATCGAATCTGAGCATGTTCTCCTGTTTGGCTGGTATTAAAGACAATTCGATCTTGATTCTCATCGTAAAAGGCATTAATGCCTAACTCTTTCTGCCCGTTAATCTTACGGACAAAAGTTTGGATGGTATCTATCTCACTTAATTCAATACTGATAAACTCAGGATCCATGCCTGCCATACTACTCAGCTGGATCTGCACCGTCTCTCCCTCAGTTAAGTCCAAATCTGTTAACCAAGTCGCAAACCGTTCCTGTGCTCCCACCCCTTCCGGGGTCTTTGCACTAATATACGTAGCGGGAGTAGCCAATTTCTCCACACTAATGGTATAGCTTCCTTCATTGCTACTTCCTGTCGCTTCAGCTGTGATAACCCCTTCATGAGAGGATGTGGCCTGCCGAGCAATGAACGAGGACTGTAATTGTAGATCAAAGGCTGCATTGCGCAATCGTAATAATTTGGTATTAATGCCCCGATACTGTTCTCGCTTGGCTTCGACTCGTACCTTCTGCTGATAGAGCCGATCTAAGGGTAAGCTTTGGATCCGCATTAAATCCCTCACCATCTGATCGGTATCAAATCCTGATGCGAGTCCGCCTATTCGCATTCGCCCCCACCTTCTTCCTATAAGCACTATCTGTTACTGAATTATCGATCTCAGTAACCTGTTATTATCTATATCGGTAAGAAAGATGCGATCTTTATAAAATTTTAGCGAGAAAACCTTGTCCCTTTAGGACTGATATAATTACCATTTTGCCTCTATATTCGATAAGTAGATTTTTGTTTTAACAATTTTAAGGCTAGTAGGAGCTTCACACTTATTAGTTTCCAGATACACTATTGACAGCCCGAAACATCTGCCGTAATCTCTCACAGACAGTTTCCGGTAAGGGTGGTCGCAAAATCGAGGCTACATTATCTTCTAAGTGTTTTATATTCCCTGTTCCACATAAGGTGACGTGGACACCAGGTTCATACCGGCAGAAACGATAGGCCGCATCTTGCAGATTCTCAGCCCCTCCAGCTAGCAAAAACTCTAAAGGATGGGGATGGGCATATCTTTGATCAATTAGTTTTT
>SKHL01000170.1 GCA_007116995.1 Limnochordia bacterium | reverse complement strand
TTTCACGTTATTAACTATGGAATAAGTGAGGGATAAAAGTATGAGCGAATTTAGTGCGCAGCAAATTGAGACATATCAACAATCGATTAATCAGGCTAAGCAGGAAATTGGTAAGGTAATTGTAGGATTAGACAGTGCGGTCAATCAAGTGTTAATGGCGATTTTATCCAATGGACATGTGTTGTTAGAGGGTGTTCCCGGTTTAGGGAAAACAATGCTAGTAAACACCATTGGTCAAGTATTTGATTTAAAGTATACTCGCATTCAGTTTACACCGGATTTAATGCCTGCAGATATTACGGGCACAAATATACTGATGGAAGATACTACGGGTCGTCGTTATTTTCAGTTTCAACCTGGGCCACTTTTCGGCCAGATTGTCTTAGCCGATGAGATTAATCGCGCCACAGCTAAGACCCAATCCGCCTTGCTTGAGGCCATGCAGGAACGAAGTATTACTATTGCGGGGGAGACTCGTCAATTAGAGACCCCCTTCTTTGTCTTAGCAACACAAAATCCCTTGGAACACGAAGGGACGTACCCATTACCAGAAGCTCAGTTAGACCGATTTTTCTTTAAGACGAAGGTAGAGTATCCAAGTCTAGAGGAATTAAAGGAAATCTTAGCTAAAACTACCGGCCAAGGTACTACTCAAGCAAAGTCTATTCTTACTGGTGCCCAACTAAAGGAGATCCAAGAGGTGGTGCGTCAGATCCCTGTTTCCAATGAAGTGATGGATTATGCAGCGAGAGTCGTTATGGCTACACACCCACAAATCGAAGGGGCTGTGGCGGCAGTGAAACAGTTCGTGCGCTATGGGGCAAGTCCTCGTGGTGCCCAGACCCTAATTTTAGCTGGTAAAGCACTAGCCTTTATGGCAGGGCGATATAATGTTAGCTATGAAGATATCCGGCAGGTGGCAATACCCGCCCTAGTGCACCGGGTTCTGCTGAATTTCGAAGGTGAAGCCGGGGAGGAAAACGTGGATCGGATTATTGGTCAGATCATAGCTAAAGTTCCAGAATCTGTGTAAGGAGTTGACAGCATTGCTGTTAGATCATAATTTTCTACGTTTATTAGAAAATCTGGAATTACTAGTGAAGAAGACGCAAAGCACGCATTTAGTCGGTCAACGCATTAGTAAACGCCTTGGTGGAGGTATGGAGTTTAACGACTATCGTCAATACCAACGGGGAGATGATTATCGTTATATCGATTGGAATCTATATTCCCGCTTGGAACAGCTATTTTTAAAGCAGTTTGTTGAAGAGAGAGACTACCTAGTCTATTTTCTGATGGATCAAAGTCGTTCTATGGGTTATGGTCAACCTACTAAGTTAAACTATGCCTGCCAATTTGCCGCGGCTATTGGCTATATTGCATTAGCTCGTCTTGATCGGGTGGGGGCTCTAGCCTTTGGATCCGACTTAGGACAGGAGTTACGTCCTCGCAAGGGGAAGGGGTGGACTCAGTCTTTTTTTCGCTTTCTAGAGCAGCTTGAGCCTAATAAGAAAACGGACCTTAACCATGCCTTGTCTTTGTTTGGGCATAAATATAAACAGTCTGGTTTAGTCGTTGTGCTTAGTGATTTCTTAGATCCGCAGGGCTATCAACAAGGAGTGCTTGAGTTATGTAGTGCTGGTTGGCAGGTTTGGTTAATCCAAGTGCTTAATCAGGATGAGATAAATCCACCCCAAGGTGAGGATCTCTACCTGATTGATTCCGAGACCTTGCAATCCAAAGAAGTCTATCTTAGCGAAGGCGTAGTGGGCAAGTATCAGCAGACTCTCCAGAGTTATTGCGAAGAGATCAAAGAGTTTTCTAACCGTTATGGAGTGTATCATCTACAACTGACAACAGATACACCCCTTGAGCAAGTAATGTTTCAAACGTTACGCAAGGAGGGAGGGCTTAAGTAGTGCAATTTCTTAATCTATCCGCGTTGTATCTATTTTCTCTATTGGGCTTAATTCTGGTTTTTTATTTATTAAAGGGGCGGCGCAGGGACTTGCATGTTCCTTCCACTATGCTGTGGCAGCAAATAATTCAGGATTATAGTTCTCCTCGGCCTAGGTATCGCATTCGACCGGAGTGGCTATTATTCTTGCAGCTATTGGTATTAACTGTCTTGATTTTGGCATGGCTTCAACCAGTGTTTTTTGCTAGCATGGACACAACTAGGAGAGTCGTGTTAGTGATGGATGGATCTGCTAGTATGCAGGCTACAGATATTGTACCTAACCGATTTACTCATGGAATTGAAACTGCTGTAGCGCAGGTGGAGCAAATGAGCTCTGAGACTGAAATTGCCCTAGTTTTAGCTGCAGGTCAATCACGAGTGATCACTGAGTTTAGTCGCGATCACACCCAGATAATCGAGGATCTACGCTCTTTGTCTGTTACCGATACCCCCTTAGACCTGACTAGACTGATAGAGATCAGCGAGGTCCTCTTAGCCAATGAACAGCGGGGTGAAATTCGTTTATTTACCGATGGAGCCTATCTGCCTTTTACGTATGATGGACGCTTTGATTTTCAGATAGTTCAAGGGGGTGCAGATACCGGAAATGTGGGTATTACTGAATTAGATGTGCGTATGTCCACTGGTCATATCGGTGAGTACCATGTGTTTGCTGAGGTGACCAATTTCTCCTATGCAGATGTGACCATACCATTGACAATCAGCCAGGGCGGCCGCATTATTCTGCGTGATACGATTCAGTTAGAACCAGAAGAGAGTAAATCGGCCATCTATCCCATTCAAGCCATGGAGCGGGCTATCTATCAGGTTACCCTACACACTGATGATGCCCTAGCCTTAGACAATCAAGTCTATTTACCTTTAGGATTAGCCGATGGATTACGGGTTCTGTTAGTAAGTTCAGGAAATTTCTTCTTAGAGCGTGCTTTGCTTACTATACCCAACATACGATTGTTCACAAAAAGTATTGTCACCGGTGCAGAAATCGACCTATACGATCTGGTCATTTTCGATAGGATTACTCCACCCCAAGGTGTGCGAAACAATGCAGTCTTTATCCATGCAGTACCACCTGAGTTGGATTCAGGTGTCACATTGGCACGTCAACCAGCTATATTGACAGATTGGCGGAATAATCATGCATTATTGCGATTTGTCGATCTTAGTGAATTACGAGTACGTAGTCAGTTGCGCCTACAGCTACCTCAGGATTTTCACTCCATTATTTCATCGGTTCATGGTCCGTTGCTGAGTGTATATGAGCAACCAGATTTTCGCTGGGTGTTGTTTACCTTTAATTTAGATGAATCAAACTTGCCCTTGCAAGTGGGCTTTCCCATCTTGTGGTCAAACATTATTTCCTGGTTTTATCCACAGTTCTTTGATGCTAACTATGCAATGGTTCGCTCAGGAGATAGTTTCGAGGTGCCTAGACGTCCTTGGAAGGTTCCGAGTGGTATCGAAAATCCTCGGCAAGAACCAGCTTCAGTGTACTCAAGCCCTCGTGGCTATTTGGTTCAGAACACAAACTACCAAGGGGTGTACACTGTAGATATGTTTGATCATACTCAGGACTTTTTTGTCGCAAATTTACTGTCCAAACAGGAGTCTGATCTTCGACCACAAGTCTATTCTCAACAGTTACAGACAGTGGATTCTGGTGAAGCTATCGCTAGCACTCGCGCTATTTGGTTCTACTTAGTTCTTTTCGTCATTAGCTTGCTGGTCGTAGAGGGTTATTTATATCATAGACCGCAGGTCCGTTAATCTATTTTTGTCTGGGGGGGTTTATGTGCCAATTAGTTTTGGAAAACCTGTTTATTTTCTGCTTCTTAGTTTAATACCCCTGTTCGTTGTTTTTTACTTGTATGGTTTACGTCCCCGTAGCTTGAGGGAAAAAAGCGCTCTAGCGATTCGGCTTCTAGTACTTATTTGTTTAGTGATCGCATTGGCCCAACCCTATCAGGGCTTACCATCGCAAGAAACCACAGTAATGTATGTGGTAGATGTATCGGAGAGTGTCAGCCAAGAGCAACTAGACGAGGTCCGAGATTTTATCGTTGAGGCGAATAGCACCATGGAGCCAGAGGATCAGGGAGGCATTGTGGTTTTTGGAGCAAATGCACTGCTGGAAACACCCCCTAGTGCTGGAGGGTCCTTTTCTACGTTTCACTCTATCCCTCGGCGTAATTATACCAACATCGAGGCCGGCCTTGAACTAGCGTTAGCCAATCTGCCCCTACGAGGTAATCGCCGTGTCGTTCTCTTTAGTGACGAGGAGGAAAATATGGGCTTGGCAGCCCGATCGGCTCTTGTTTTTCAAGAACAAGGTATTCCCATCGATGTCTATCCCTTAATACGAGAAGTAGGACCAGAGACTTTGGTAGATCAAGTAATCCTTCCTCCTAGAGTACGACGAGATCAAGAGTTTCCCGTGCATGTACGAGTAGCTAGTAGTCAAGAAGCCATAGGCGTTATGCGCCTCTATCACAATGACCGGCTTATTGCGGAGGACGCAGTGACAATTGCTGCGGGACAAACAATGTTTTCATACACCCAACGTTTGAGTACAGGGGGGTTTCACAGATATCGCGTCGAGCTAGATGCATCACCAGATACAATTCTTGCTAATAACCAGGGAGCAGGGTTTGTGATCGTGCAGGGGCGAGCACCGATTTTACTCATCAGCGACGAAGAATCTGTAAGGGACAGTTTCGTTCGAGCCCTATCAGGCTATGATTTAGATGTAGAAGTTCGAAGTGTGCAGGCATTTCCTAACACATTACGGGAATTGCAATCCTATGTAGCTGTAGTGCTAGATGACATTCCAGCCTATAATCTATCTCGCGGACAAATTCAATTGCTCCAAAGCTATGTGCGAGAATTTGGTGGAGGATTAGTGGCCTTGGCAGGAAGAGCAAGTTTTGGAGTGGGCGAGTATGTAGATACCCCGCTTGAAGCTATGTTGCCAGTGCATTCTCGTATTGAACAGAGGATTCTATTTCCTACCCTGAGCTTACTGTTAGTGATTGATCGCTCGGGAAGTATGGGCGAGGTGCAACGAGATGGACGCAATTTAACCAAGATGCATTTAGCAAAAGAAGCAGCCGCTGCTGTAGTAGATTTGTTAGTGAGTGAAGAACGGATTGGAGTCCTAGCCTTTGATACTAGACCCCAGTGGATCGTGCCCATGCAGGCGGCGGATGACAAGGACAGGATCATGGGTCAACTTGCACCTTTAGAACCAGGGGGTGGAACCCATATTTATCCAGCTCTACAACAGGCATTTGAAGCGATGGATAATGAGAAGACTGCCATTCGTCATTTGATTCTATTGTCCGATGGAATCTCAGTGGACGCTCCATACCAAGAAATAGCCCAAACCATTTTAGGTAGTGGGATTACGCTTAGTTCAGTAGCCATTGGTGAGGATGTGGATCTTCAATTAATGGATGATTTAGCCCGTTGGGGCGGGGGTGAGCTCTATCATACTGTAGACATGACGGAGATTACTCAGATTTTCGTTTCCGAAACAAATCGTATCATTCGACAGGCTATGTCGGAAGAGTCCTTCTATCCCATTCCAATTGGAGATAGTGTCCTATCACAGCAGATTGAGTGGGATCGGGTTGCGCCTATCCATGGCTTTATCAATACAAGCGCAAGAGAGTTAGCCGATGTTCACCTGATCACACCAGACCGTGCACCGCTTCTAGCAAGCTGGCGGTATGGGCTTGGTCGAACGGTTAGCTTTCTATCGGATATCGGAGACGAATGGTTGCATGACTGGATAGACACACCAGAGTATGCCGCTCTAATGGGTCAAATGGTACAGTATGCACTACCTGATGATACACTAGAACCGCTCTTTCCCCGAGTTTACTGGGAAGATGGAACTGCAACCATTATTATTGATGCCCTAGACGAGCAAGGCAACTTTCTAAATTTCTTGTCTCTTAGTGCAGGTGTAAGCGGACCCCAGGGAGATTTAGGGCGAGTGAATCTAAGGCAAACGGGACCCGGTGAATATAAGGGTAGTTTTCCCGTTTCGCAGGTTGGAACCTACTCAATTCACATTAATTGGGAATGGGATGAACAAGAGCGAATTATGCAGACCGGTCTCGTAGTCCCATATTCGCCGGAATACGGATTACCTGAAATGGATAATGACTTACTCAGTCGGATAGCTGAAGTTACGACAGGGCGGGAGTTAACTTACCCAGATGAGGTTTTCTTACTTCGGGATACATTTTATCACAGCTCCATCCCTATCTGGTCTTGGTTTGTACTGGCAGCAATTCTCTTGTTTGTGTTAGATGTGGGGATCAGAATTATTACTGGGTCTTCACTAATGTGGCCCTGGGTGCAGCTCCAGCGTAATCTGAAGCAACGTCGAGATGCTAGATCCGAGCAGATAGAGAGAGTACGGAAAGTCGAAGAGTCGGTAGCAAAGCGTAAGGATCTGGATCAGCGTTAGTATTTGCCAAAAGAAACACTAATGCTTGTTTGGGAAATTGGGTTTGCATAAACGATTCCGAGCCGATTTTCCCTTGCCAGAGAAGCAGGATTCAAGTATGATATGAGTGAGGATTCGTGCAATTATATCTTAAAAGAAAGGAGGTAGGCCGGTGATGGTAAAGGTGTACCAGTTAAGTGTTAATGGAGCGTGGGAAAATCAGGTGTTGGCCTACCTTAATTCAGAGAAAGCTTGTGTAGCAATCCATTATTAATGGGAGCTAGAAGTGATGATAACGTCCTTCTATGTATACCAGGTTTTCTAGAAATTGATCGAGGCTAGCACCACTTAGGGGGTAGCATGGCCGAATGTATGTGAATGCCGAAAAAGTTTTACCGCGGGATTTACTCCACCAGATTCAACAATATGTGCAGGGGGAAGAGATTTATATTCCAAAACGGGCACAGGGTTATCTCAGTTGGGGCGAACGCAATGGTACAAAAGCCCAACTTAAAGCGAGAAATAACGAAATTTACCAGCTCTATCTAAAAGGTGAATCGGTGGACGCTTTAATGGAACAGTACCATTTAAGCTATGATAGTATACGTAGGATTATCCGAGCAGGAAAAAAGGAATAGACTTTAGTCGACAAAATACGCGTGGGATTTCCTGCGCGTATTTTAATGTGTTTTTCTCACATCTGGTACATATTCGGTATTGACAGGATGAGGAAAAATTAGATTATGCTTTTAAGTGTAATAATTGGATAAATCCACCAATATGTTTAGCAGGATTTTTTCTGTGCTAAACAGAAGTAAACGTCTTAGGAGGGGTTCCAATGTCTAAGTACGTCAGAATTTGTTTTGTTCTCTGTGGTTTATTCTCCTTGCTTGTAAGTTCGGGGTTAGCTAGGGGGTTTCGTGATGTGTTGCCCTCTGTGCAGGACTATCAAATTGACATCGTCACGCCTAGCGGAGACGTAGAGTACTCGTATACATCCCAGATGAAAGTGGACACAGCATTAAATCAGATTGTTATTAAGGCTGAAGGGTCTAGCTACACTAGTCATAGTATGTATGACATGAATCTACACTTATTGCAGAGCCAGCTAATAGTAACGAGTGCTGAGGATCAAGAGCGGATAGGATTCGACCAGCGGATGGCCCGGTTAACGGATGATAATCTATTGGTTGTTGAGTTTTTTCTCGATCAGCAGTTACAAGACGATCGGGAAGTAAAAGTTCCTGAGGAAACTGTAGATATTGAGAGTTTAGGTTTGTATTTACAGGGGTTAATGTTACAAGGGATAACAGAGTTTCATGGAAATCTGTTTGACATTAATAGTGCAAACAAATTTAATCGCTTGAGGGTAGATTTTATGGATGTGTCCGCTCTAGAACGATTAAATCGGAAATCGAATTTTCCTCCACAGGTAGCCGCTTTTATGGAAGATACCCAAAGGATTCAGGTTATTTCCCTCGGTCTAGCAGGGTTGGTGCGAATCTTTTTTCCACACCGATTTTATGTAGTGCTAGAGAACGAAGCGCCCTACCATATCCTTGGTTTCTGGGGAGGTAGCTCTGCTCATCTCCGTTATCATGTCTACACTCGTATGTAACTCATAATACTAGCAAGGACGGAGTCTTGATTCCGTCCTTTTTTGGTAAGTATAAGTTTTACTTTAGCCAATCATACCTTTTCTATGGTATTTGTTGGCAGGAGTTGATGAGAAAATGGAGAATAAACATAGTGGAAGACTTTCGAATCGATGGAGGTTACATTATGAGAAGCTTGTTGCACCGAGCACTATTGACGCTTTGTGTTTTAGTAGTGATTGTTTGGGTATACCCCGTGAGTGCCGAGGCTGCATTAGCCACGCGGACATTCTTACTAGAAGCTAATGCGACCTATGAAGTATCTTATGATCTAGAGGGAGAGCTTGGTAGCGATCCTGCACGGATTTCTTTGTGGACTCATGGACTGGGAGGAGATTTCTTAAATGCCAGTAGGTTATCGGGAGCGTTCGGTACGAGAGATAATCACGTCGTAAAACTCTTACTGAAAACCCCGCCAAATATGACACGAGCGTCAGTAATGGTAGATCTGGATCAAATGGATGTGGATCTGTATGATTTTCTACAGATTGTGCGTAAATCTAACCTAGATACTCAAATCGCCACAGGACTGTTACAACTAGTTATGTATCGTCAAATCTATACAGGACTCGTGGTTGATGCCAGAGGACTAGAGATACAACGGGGAATGAGTCCACGCATTTGGTCTGAATCGGGTCAACTAATTTATGGTGGGGTTACAGCTCCCTATGAAATGGTACAACAGCAAGGTGTGGTATCCTATGGCAAGGAAATATCTCCCTATTTGTTACAGCGGGTTACTATTCCTGGTAAACTTTCTTATACATCACCCCTTACTGTACAGGCTATGGATGTATTTGGCCCCGCTAACACGGAACTACTCATTAGCGAGGAGGTAGCGCAACAGATTTTTGAGGCACTATCAATATATGATTTTCTCGCTGATTATTCCGTCGTCATCCTCGTTGATTAGGTAGGGGGGCAATGCAGGTATAGAAAAGTATAGCAGGAATTAGCTACTCAATGTGGTATGTTAGTTAATTAATCAGTAGAATGGAGGAGTACTAGTGCACCAATTACAAAAACAGTATCAAGACCAGATTGTTGAATTAGCAGAGTCTAGTGTACGATTAGCAGAACTAGGATATGTCACGTCTCATGGAGGTAATTTGTCTTATCGTGTTGCAGAGGATGTGGTATTGATTACCCCAACCAAAGTAGCCAAACGGAAGGTGACCTTCGACGATGTTTGTATAATCGATATGAGTGGGCAAGTGCTATACACTAAAGAGGGGCGGAAACCCACAGGAGAAACGCCTTTCCATTTACGGATATTCCAGCTTCGCCCCGATTTAACAGGGTTAGTGCACGCGCATCCACCAGTTATGACTGGATTCGCTATCGCTAATACAGATCTGTTAACTAAGGCTTTTTTACCTGAGCCCATTATCGAAGTAGGACCCATGGTCACAGTAGAATATGCAGAGCCTCTCTCAGACGAGTTAGCCCAAGCTTTTGACGACAAATTACCGTACGCCAATGCGTTTTTGATGAAGAACCACGGTGCGATTGTCACAAGTCCGGATGGAGTAGAACGAGCGCTAGAGTTTTTTGAGATGATGGAGGCAGCGGCTAAGTCTATCTTGGTTGCTAAGTTATTAGGTGGCGCAGAGGAAATAGCCAAGGATGATGTGGGTAATTTAGAGCGTACCATGAAAACCCGGGGTCTCCCTATGCCTGGGGCCCCAGGGAAAGTTAATGGGTTATTAGAGTTGTTCTTTAAGTAAATCATTGGTACATATATAAGTATAGGGGGTTGTTTCTAATGAACAAGGGTAAGTGTGTGTGGTATGTGCCTGACTGCTATTTTCCAGAGATTAGTAGTCCAGGACATTATGTCAGTCATGAGGCTATCTGCCTGTTGAATCCGGGTACTGAGGATGCTACTTTGCAGTTAACTGTGTATTTTGAGGATAAAGACCCAATGAGGGGCTTTACAGCACTATGTAAGGCGGAGCGTACAAATCACCTGCGCCTCGATAAGCTAGCTGACGCACAAGGGAATAGCATTCCCCAGGGAGTTCCCTATGCGTTGATGGTTGAAAGTAGCCAGCCGGTAATTATCCAATATAGCCGGTTAGATACGACCCAAGCCGAAATAGGACTAATGACCACTATGGCCTATCCTTTGGATTAGCCATGCATTTAGCAAAAAACCTCCTTACTGTAACAGGAGGTTTTTTGCTATGTCAAAAAGTATAATTTATGCCCTAGAGAAGGACTATATGTCTCTCTCACCCCTGGTATACGTGTATACATGCACTTCGATGTATACACGTATATAAATATGCATTTCTATTTACATTAAGTTAAACAAGAAATATACTTATTGATAAAGCAGACCTGGATGATTATATATACAGGTCAGTGTATATTTATACTTGTGGAGGGGTATAAAATGCTAGAATGGCGAAAAAAGAATGATGCGTTAGGAACTGTCAATCGTGGGGATGCCTGTGAATCAGGGCTATGTACTTTATGTCGCGCAGATTGCATGGGGAAGTGTGAAACATGGATATCGTCCATCCAAGGGAGAAAAGTCTTATATCCTAGGGATTTTGGGATAACAACTGCGGGTAGTGGAAACACTAGCCCTGTTGGTGTGGGCTATCATTCCCTGCGAATTCAAGGGTACGCCTATGGGGCTGAAGGGCTCGGTGCGGGTGTTAGCAATGATGCGGATAATTGTATTTTTCCTGAAGTGAACTTGGAGACGGAATTTGGACAACAGGTGAAAACGAAATGTAAACTACCGATTATGACTGGAGCCCTTGGCTCTACATTTATTGCTGCGAAGTATTGGGATTCTTTTGCCATCGGAGCGGCCTTAGCTGGTTTTCCCGTTGTAATTGGGGAAAATGTGGTCGGTGTTGATAGAAATGCCGTAATTCAAGATGGGCGGATTCTAGATGCTCCCGAATTGGATCGGCGAATCGAAGTATACCAAAGGTATAGCAATGGGTATGGTGCCATCTTCGTTCAACTAAATGTAGAAGACACTCGTAACGGAGTAGCTGAGTATGTCATTGATAAGTATGGAGACTCTGTTATTATCGAGTTGAAATGGGGCCAGGGAGCGAAGGACATTGGCGGGGAAATACAAGTTGATAGTCTTGACTATGCCTTGTTCTTAGCAAAACGGGGTTATGTAGTGGATCCCGATCCCACTAGAGCTGTCAATCAACAGGCCTTCAAATCAGGAGCGATTAAATCATTTGCTCGTCACAGTCGACTAGGGGGCACTACAGATTCTACAGAAGCTCAATTGCAGCGAAGTTTTATGCAGTCTGTGAACTATTTGCGAAAACTGGGATATAAACGGATCTCACTGAAGACGGGCGCGTATGGTATGAAAACGTTAGCCATGGCTCTGCGATTCTCTACAGATGCGAAGTTAGATCTACTAACCATCGATGGGGCTGGTGGAGGAACAGGCATGAGTCCCTGGAATATGATGGAGCATTGGGGTGTGCCTTCTCTTAGCTTGCATAGTAAAGCCGTAGAATATGCCGATATCCTAGCAAATCATGGCTTGCGAGTGCCGGATCTTTCTTTCGGTGGCGGATTTGCTCGTGAGGATCACCTATTTAAAGCATTAGCATTAGGTTCGCCTTATGCGAAATTAGCCTGTTTAGGTCGGGCACCAATGATTCCCGGATTCTTGGGATCCAATATTGAAGGTGTATTGCGTCCAGAAAACAA
>SKHL01000191.1 GCA_007116995.1 Limnochordia bacterium | reverse complement strand
CTCATCGAATATCACTAATACACCAAACTCAGCACAGATGGCCTTGGTCTGCGCTAGATATCCAGCAGGCGGTTGAATAATCCCACCTTCGCCTTGAATGGGTTCAACAATAAAGGCAGCAATATCTCCACTTGCCTTTTTCAGGACATCGTGGAGAGCTGTAATATCGCCATATGGAACATGCTGAAAACCCTCCACTGGCGCGCCAAAAACTTTCTGATAGCTACTGTTGCCTGTAGCGGAGAGAGCTCCTAAGGTTTTACCATGAAAGCTGTTATGGGTGGTTATAATACCCTTTCGACCAGTCTTAGCTCGGGCTAACTTAATAGCCGCCTCGACAGCTTCTGCTCCACTATTAGAAAATGTCACATGGGCCATATTAGCAGGAGCTACTTCTATCAGTCGTTTTCCTAGTTCACCGGCTGCTTCTAACAGAGAAGGTTGGGTGAAACTAGGCTCTAGCGTGGTCTGAATAGCATTTACTGCGTCCCATATTTTTGGTGGATTAAAACCAAAGGGTAAGGCTCCATACGCAGCAATAAAGTCTAAATAGGCTTTCCCTTGCTGATCATAGAGATAGCAACCCTCTCCTTTTGCGTATACCTTATCTAAACCTATTTCCACTAGGCGTTTACCTAAATACGGATTAACATGTTCTATATATGGGTGCATCCTGTTCCTCCCCTTTTCTATGTACACACTTTTGTGCACAAATATATTATAGCAACTTCATAAGAAAAATACAATGCTTTAATTTGGATTAGTTGGAAATGAGAAAAACATATAATCCCTTCATTCCATCGTCTTCTGACGAAGACTCCCCATGTCGTCGAACATCAGTTAATGACACCACTACGCAATGTAAAATCAGAAATCGACGACATGGGTGCGGTATAAGAGAATCGACTAACACCAGGTTGATAGTCTCTCAAAGGACAATATGTCTTTCTCTAAGGGGAGAAACTAGCCATTCTCTATATAGGGCTTCTCGGAGATGGACCATCATTTATCTTCATTCCTCGGGTAAAGCGCTGTTCCAGCCATACAACACCTGCAAATCCTAGTAGGGCCCAAAATAGGCTTAAAAAATGCCAATTTTCCACTACCAGCATGGGGATAGACCCAGAAATCATACCTGCTAACAAAGCTAATGTAACTCTAGGGTAATAAGTTAGCAAATAACTCATAATCCACGCTAGAGTCAGTAGTCCCCCTACCGCACCTAGCCCTAAGGGTAGTAATATGGACAGTTGCAGATTAACGACAGCCGTTAAAGCTAACTCATACATGCCTAGAACAACTAAAACAGTAGCTCCACTAATCCCCGGCAAAAGCATAGCTGTACTGGCGAATCCACCAGCAAGAAAAAGACCGACAAATTTATGTTCACTTAAATCAACTGCACTTCCTGAAAGGACGGATAAGACTACCACGAAGGTAAAACCGCCAATGAAGACAACCCATAGCAAACCACGACGGTCGCGCCCGATTTGCTTAAACACTACCCATACAGATGCACAGATCAACCCGAGTAAAATCCCTTGAACACTATGGGGAAAGGTTCCTAGCAACCACACTACAAGCCGTGCTGAGAGCAAAATGCTCATCATCACCCCTAACCCAAAGGGAATTAGCTTGGGAAACTGTAAATGCTTTATTGCGTAAACTACCTGATAATAATAGTCCAATAGCAACATAATTGTCCCACCACTAATACCTGGTAGAACATTGGCTACACCCAGCGGGAGCCCTCGTAAGAACCAAAGCAGAAAATTCCTAACCATACTGCCTCCTTAAAATATTCATTGAACATAGTGTACTCGATTTATCACTAATAGGCAAGACGGAGATTCAAAAATCAGATAAGATAGCTTGAATTACGTAGTGAAAAGGAATTTTAATGCTAAAACTAGAAGAAGTAATGATTGAGGTGAAAATTATGGCCAAGAACAAGTCAAAAACCAGTAATCTACAGTTTAAATATAGAGGTTTAGTGTTAGACACATTTCAACAAGAAGCCATCTGGCATATTCAAAATAATACATCTCTATTAGTCAGTGCCCCGACAGGAACAGGCAAAACATTAATAGCAGACTACTTAATAGACACATCCCTAAAGGCCGCAGTGAAAACAATCTATACAGCTCCCATTAAGGCATTAGTTAACCAGAAATATGCCGACTTCCTGCGGCAGTTTGGGAAAAACAGCGTAGGTATTGCCACTGGGGATATCACTATTCGACCCGACGCTCCCCTCTTGGTTATGACCACAGAGATTTTTCGAAATATGCTGTTACGAAAAGATACTCGGATAGACACTACCAAATGGGTTATTTTTGACGAACTTCATTATCTAAATCATCAGGAGCGTGGGACAGTATGGGAGGAATCTATCCTACTAAAGCCTGCATCGACTCATCTATTAGGTTTATCCGCGACTGTACCGAATATCGAAGAAATCGCTCACTGGATCACGAGCATTCGCCAAGAGTCCGTGGCTGTTGTCAAGCATGACACGAGAGCAGTTCCACTCAAACATCTCTACTTTAACCAGGCATGCCAAGCCATAGAGCGAAATAAACTGATGGAGAGCTTCGCCCAAGCAACACTACACCATGATGATGCCTATGACTTTAAGGGTGGAAATCTTACCACCCAAGATATTCATTTACCGAAACAGGTCCGCTACCGAGACTCCACTCGGTTTCTCGATTTAGTCCGATACACTCGAAAAGAACGACTATTTCCCGTGTTATACTTCTCCTTTAGTCGCAATGGATGTGAGGAGAAAGCAAAATCATTGGCCACACACCAAAACTATTTATCCGATAAAGAACAACAGGGGGTATTAGTTAATGTACGCAAACGCTTACGCGAACTAGAGCTCACCAAAGAGGATATCCCCCACTTTGAGAGGGATCTTGACCAATGGACTAAAGGCATTGGAGTACATCACGCTGGCTTATTACCGGTAGTAAAGCAGTTAGCCGAGACCCTGCTTGCCCAAGGATTAATTCGAGTTTTATTTACAACAGAAACCTTTGCTGTCGGTGTTAATATGCCCGTACGTACCGTCTGTTTTGACACCTTAGTAAAATACGATGGTAACCAGTACCGCTATCTCACCCACCAGGAATACTTTCAAATGGCTGGCCGAGCCGGGCGTCGCGGAAAAGATCGGCAAGGAGTTGTTTTATCCCTAGTAGATTTT
>SKHL01000284.1 GCA_007116995.1 Limnochordia bacterium | reverse complement strand
CTAACACGGTTGCCGCCCGTCGCCACCTCGCCTGACGGGCCGATAGAAACCCCTCGGACTGCGGCGCCGTGGTCTGCTGACCACAGCGGGTCGCCGCTGGGGCTGTAGAGCCGCGTGGTGGTGCCGCTAACACTGTTGCCGCCCGTCGCCACCTCGCCGGAAGGGCCGATAGAAACGCCGTTGACCGTGTTGCCGTGGTCTGCTGACCATTGCAGTGCGCCTGTGCTGTCGTAGAGGCGCGTGGTGGTGTCGCTAACACGGTTGCCGCCCGTCGCCACCTCGCCTGACGGGCCGATAGAAACCCCTCGGACTGTGTTGCCGTGGTCTGCGGTCCACAGCGGGTCGCCGCTAGGGCTGTAGAGCCGCGTGGTGGTGTCGCTAATACGGGTGCCGCCCGTCGCCACCTCGCCTGACGGGCCGATAGAGACGCCGTTGACCGTGGTGCCGTGGTCTGCTGACCACAGCGGATTACCCTCGGCATCGTAACCGCGCGTGGTCGTATCGCTGGCGCGAAGACCCCCCGTGACGAGGTAGAGCGACACCTTACGGCTCCGTGATCGCGGCGGCGTCTGCCTCGGTCATCCACCCCTGCTGCACGAGATAGCCGAGCGCCACTTTGCTCGCCGTCCCGCCGGGGTGCAGACCGCTCGACGCATTGTCGGCAATCATTCTATCGAGCATGTCGATGAAGTCCTGCATCACCGGATCGCCGCCGCTCGCCGCCTGACGCGCAGCGATGCGCGCCTGCACAGGGACTTGCAACAGATATTCCGCCGCCGACATGCGGTAATCTTCGTCGATCTCGACGCGCCACTCCGTCGCTTGCGTGTCGAGATGCACCCAGCGCACAGCGATCCAGCCTCTCCGCACGCGCGGCGGGGGCGACACCGGCACAAGCACACCCCGGTCGAGCAGCGCCATCGCATTGTCGCGCTCGTCGGCCAGCTCTTCTCGCTTGGCGGGCGACATGGGGAAGGTATCGGGATCGGCCAGCGTGGCGTCGATGCGGGCAATGCGGGCCGTGAGCACCCCCGGCTGGTGGTGGGTCCGCGTCACCCGCGCCCAGCCATCTGCATCCGCCACGCCGTCGTGAAAGACGAGTTCCGCCTGCATCACGGCACCGCCACGACGCCGGGCGCAACAACGTCCAGCGCCGTCCAGCGCCACGGGTTGGCCGTGTAGAGCACCTGCGGCGCCGCCACCGGCCCCGTCATCAGGAGCGTGCTGCTGCCCGGATCGGTCAGCGCCCAAAAAGCCGGCTCGTCAGGTGCCGTGTCCGTGGTGATCGTCCCGTCCTCAAACGCCGGGATCGTGACCTTGCGCCCGTTCGGCGAGGCCGCCGAGGGCGCTGCGATGGTCAGCCCGGTCTTGTTCGCCCGGCTCGCGCTGCCCGTCGCCGCCGCGTAGGTCGTCGGGCGCGTCTGGCAGATGTCCAGCCGCCGCCCGCTGCCCGCCAAGGCATTCAGCCCGCCGTCCAGCACGGCATCGGAAAAGTGGTTCTCGCTCATGGATCAGTCCTCCGCTTTCTCGCGCGTGAAATATCCGGCTGCCACCGCCACCGCGGCGACGATCCACCCCTCGATCTGCCCGCCGAACATCGCGGCGATTTCCGGCTGCCACCAATGCAGCAGGCCCATGGCGGCGGCCGTGATGGCGCCGGCAATCCCCGTGGCGGCAACCTTTCGCGTCGGCGCGGCGGTGGCCTGTGTGATCAGTCTGGTCGGCATGGCGTCCTCCTATGCCAGTGGTCTCAGGTCATGCAGCGCCGACCACGTCTGCGGGCCGACGATGCCATCCACGGTCAGCCCCTCGCGGCGCTGGAAGGCGATGACACCCGCGTGCGTCGCCGGGCCGAAGACCCCATCGGGCGAGGCGCCGACACGCTCTTGCACCAGCCGCACGGCATCCCCGCGCGTCCAGGGCGACGTGAGGCGCAGCATCGGCATCGCCGGCATCGGCCGCGGGCGATCCATCGGCGGGGGCACGGGCGAAGAGCTATGCCGAGCCCACCACGCCGCAGCGTCATAGCCGGGGCACAGGGTCGCACTGTGGTCACGGTGGCCGCTCACCTCCACCTGCCCGGCGCGGCCCATGATGGCGCGGATCAAGCGCGCGGTGGCCGCCTCCTGCGCCGCCGTGTGATGGCCCAGGAAGGTGGCGCCCGTCGTGCCGCGCCCGCCGAGGATGCACACGCCGATGCTGCCGTTGTTCGCCGGTGCCGCATGGGCGCCGATGACATTTTCGGCCCGACCCGGCGCAGTCTCGCCGTCGCGGTCGACGATCCAGTGATACCCGATGTCCCGCCATCCGCGCGCCAGATGCCAGCGCCGGATTTCCGCCACCTTGTCGCGCAGGCTACGCCCCGCCCACCATTCCGGATCGGTGTAGCTGTAGTGCAGGATGATGCGGCGCACCGGGATACGCCGCGGGCCTTGGAAGATCATGGCGATTCCTCTACCGTGAAAACATTGCTTGCCGTCTGGATGACCTTGTCGGGCAGCGCGGAGCCCCCGCTTATTGTCCAGATTGTCGAGACGAAATAACGGCCCGGCGGCAGCGTCGGGCAGGCCCCATCCGTCCACCAGCGCAGCGTCAGCGGATCGGGCAGGGCGGCGCTGGGGACGTAGTTGCTCTTGCCCCGCCCGACGCACTCGACCGTCCAGCCGCCGTCTGTCCAGCGCCGCACGATAGCCGACCAATCCGCGACGAAATCGCGGTGGATCACCCGATCGACTTCCATCAGGATTTCCACCCCGGCCGGCGCGTCGAACACCACCACCCGGCGCACGTCCAACCACCACGAGCTCGGCCAGAAGTTCACCACGGCCAGCCAAAGCAACCATGCCGCTGCGACGACGAAAGCGCCCCAGCCGGACAGAAAGCGCGTCACCCGGCCAGCCATGCCCGCACCCTCTCCACAATGACATCCCATGCCGCGATGAAGGCCGCGACCAGCCCGAGCGTCACGACTATCAGGCGCCCAGCGCGGCCCAGCACCGCAAGCGCGCGCTCGCGCTCAGCCACGCGCTGCAGCGCCACGACTTCCTCTGCCGTCAGCCCCATCGCCGGTGCGCGCTCGGCCAGCCGGGCGAGAAGAGCTGCGTCGTGGTCTTCGCTCACGCGCCACCGCCCGGCCACTCGGTCATCGCATCACTCCGTTGGACGGGCCAGCGGCCACTCCACTGCCCGCTTCGCCGCGTCGCGGGCGATCAGCAGCGCGCGCAGGGCCG